>SCTP01000106.1 GCA_004322325.1 Gammaproteobacteria bacterium
ATGACAAACTTGATGCAGAAAGTAGAGTAAAACCCATATCCCTTATTTTGACTGAAGATCGAATTAACGCATTAGTTGATTTGAAAGCGGTGACGACACTCACCAGAAATGAAAATGGCGATTACACGATGACATGGACTAAAAAAGAAGATGGTAAAGAGGTTAAAGCTTTTGCTATCAACATAGGAGATGGACAATTTGCAATTCGTGGTGAAGATGGACATCCAGTCGAAGTGCTGGGTAGAACGATAACAGACGCCAATGGAAACAAAAAAGATTTGCCTATTACAGCTGATTATGACCTTTTAGTCATTGCTCCTGAATATGATAAATTTGGCGCGAAAGATAAATCGCCGTTTCGAACGCAAGGATCTTCGACCAAAACAGCAATTATGCAAATTGCAGCGAGTGAAGCAAAAGAATATACGGGTCCCGTAGAATCGCCGACAGCGGGTAATATCAGTCCACGTGTTCAAGAAGCTGTTGAAGTTATCAATCAGCAAATCGCCGCCATCGATTCAACACGACAAGGCGTAGAGAACGTGCAAATGGTGCATCATAATGCTGAATTTCAAAACCCCTTTGCTGATAATTTGAAAGATAATGTTCCTTGTCTTTTAGTACTGCCAAAAGAAATGGATTTATCTACTATCAATCCAGGAGCAAAGAATGCAAGAATCATCATGATTGAATCGCCTGCTGAAATGGCAGCGGTGCGCAATATATTGCGCGAACAAGGTTATTATTGGCCTGCACATGCCAAATACAATGAAGATATTAAACCTTTCCGCGAAGAAGCCGTGAAAGCAGCGGCGGAAGCGATAGAGAAGCGCCTACAATTAGCAGGTAAACGACAAGAGATGATGGATTCGACGATGGGATTAACGAAGAAAATGGGCTTTGCAGATACAATGAAGGGATTTTTCAATGACGTGCGAGAAAAAGTAAGATCACGAAGCCGTTCTGTTTCCAATGACAGTACGTTTGATAATAAAAATGCAGACGACAAGACATCGTTAAGACGAAACAGTAAATAGCATGACGATTTCCAGCGCTTTTGCCAACCACGGCGTGAATTGCTCCGGACTTGCCTCTAATTCACGCCGTAATTCTTTTACCGTGACCCACCGATAAGCATGAACTTCTTCTGCATTCGGCTTAATTTTATCCTCAGGTGTGATGGTGCCCACTAATACATGATCAATCTCATTCTCTGATAAGCCATTCGAAAAATGCGCATTGTAATGAAACTGGCCTGCTTCTTTCAGGGCAACCGCCAACCCCATTTCTTCCCTCAAGCGCCGCTCCCCGGCTGCTATCATCGCTTCGCCTGGGCGGGGGTGGGAGCAGCAGGTGTTAGTCCATAAGCCTGGCGAATGGTATTTATGTAAGGCACGTTGTTGCAGCAATAACTCAAGCACATCACCTTGGCGACGGAAAATAAACACCGAAAAAGCCCGATGCAGCAGGTTTTTTTCATGTGCATCAAGCTTTTCCGCTATGCCGATAGGTTGGTCTTGTTCATTGACCAGGATCACGTATTCGGTTGCTGTCATGAGGCTTTTTCCAGTAGAATAGGGGCCTTTTATAGCCTTATAAGTTCCTTATTTCAAGCAAATTATATGCGTTGGCAGAAGCAAGAACAAATCGCAGCCATTCCCATGCGGGTGGTGGGCCCGGTCAAAATCATCAGTACGGAAGTGACTGGCGATGTCCCGTTGCCGCTCGCTACCCTCGAGTCACCCTTATGGCCTTCCACCCATCGTGGCGCACGAGTTTGTACACAGGCAGGTGGGATTAGGGCGACTCTTTTAGATGAACGCATGACGCGTTCGGTGCTGGTCGAGGCGGATGCTGTGGCAGACGTGCATCATGTTGCGCAAGATATTCAGCAGCAAAAGGAAGCTTTACAGGCTGTGATCAGTGAATCTAGCCGCTTTGCTCGTTTATTGGCGATTCATTCCCAAATCGTCGGCTCATTGCTATATCTTCGTTTTGAACTATTAACGGGCGATGCCGCCGGCCATAATATGGCAACGCTTGCCTCCGATCGCATGCTCGCGTGGATTCTGACCCGTTATCCTAAGCTGCGCTATGTCTCTATTTCCGGCAATGTTTGTGCGGATAAAAAAGTGTCTGCTGTCAACGGCCTCCTTGGTCGGGGTAAAAATGTCGTCGCCGAAGTGACCATTTCAGCGGAGCTTTGTCAGCAATTTTTAAAAACCACACCAGCGAAAATAGTAGATCTTAATATTAAGAAAAATTTAATCGGCAGTATTGTATCTGGCGGATTACGCACCGCTAATGCGCATTTTGCCAATATGCTACTCGGTTTTTACCTCGCTACCGGTCAAGATGTGGCGAACATCGTGGAAGGCTCGCAAGGTATGGTTTATGCTGATAAGCGTGGTGAAGATTTATATTTCTCTGTGACTTTACCTAATCTTATCGTCGGCGCCGTCGGAAATGGAAAAACATTAACCTTTGTGCAAGAAAACTTGCGCCTACTCGGTTGCCACGAAAAACGCGAACCAGGCTATAATGCGAGGCGTTTGGCAATTATTGCCGCAGCGGCTGTCTTGTGCGGTGAATTATCTTTACTCGCTGCACAAACACAACCGGGCGAATTAATGCGTAGTCATTTAAAATTGGAACGTAAAAGTAAGGAGTCACGCCGTGGTTAAAGTGGGTATTGATACCCTGGCTCTCTATACATCGCGTTATGCACTTGATCTTGGCGCACTGGCCAAGGCGCGAGGTATGGATCCGAATAAATATTATGTTGGCTTAGCGCAGCACGTGATGTCAGTGCCGCCGCCAGGGGAAGATATTGTGACGATGGCAGCGAATGCCGCTAAGCAGGCGTTGCAAGGAGTCGATACGCAATCCATCGAAATGCTTTTATTTGCCACGGAATCGGGCATTGATCAATCGAAAGCAGCAGGCATTTATGTACACGAATTATTACATCTGCCGTCACGCTGTCGGGTAGTGGAATTGAAGCAAGCTTGCTACAGCGGCACGGCTGCCTTGCAATTAGCACTACCTTATTTACGTGAAAATCCGCAGAAAAAAATCTTAGTGATTGCCTCTGATATCGCACGCTATGGGTTGAATACGCCAGGCGAATCTTCTCAAGGGGCGGGTGCAGTGGCAATGGTGTTATCAGCGCATCCGCGTATGCTTGCATTTGAGCCAGAATATGGCGTGGTGACAGAAAGTGTGATGGACTTTTGGCGTCCTAATTATCGCCATGAAGCGCTAGTGGATGGGAAATATTCCAGCAAGCTTTACCTCACGATGCTAGAAAAAAGCTGGCAGCAATATCAAACCGTCTCAGGCCGTTCTTTTGCCGACCATGATTATTTTTGTTATCACACACCGGTTCCGCGCCTCGTCGAAAAAGCGCATCACTATTTGCTGAAATTGAACAATCAAGCGCATTTATCAGAAGAGGTGAATGATTCACTGATTTATGGCAAGCAAATTGGTAATAGTTACGCGGCTTCACTTTATGTGAGTTTAGCTTCTTTATTAGATGCGGCGAAAGAAGATTTATCTGGAAAGCGCATTGGGTTTTATAGTTATGGGTCAGGTTGTGTGGCCGAATATTTTAGTGGGATCGTGCAGCCTGGTTATCGTGCTGCTTTACATTCAGCTTATCATGCTGACTTGCTCGCGGGGCGAAAGCCGTTGACGTATGAAGAGTACGAACAATTTTATACTTTTAAATATGTAGAAGATGGTGGGTCTCAAGCCATTCCAACGTATCAAACGGGATCATTTCGATTAGCGAAAATGGAGCAACATAAACGAATTTATGAGCAAGTGAACGTGAGTGTGCGTCAGCGCAGAAATGACCGGATAGAGGAGGGACAGCCTGTTAAAGTGTATGCGCCAGGCAAGCTGATTTTATCTGGCGAACATGCTGTAGTCTATGGCCAACCCGCGCTAGCAATGGCGGTTAATCGTTACGTGACGGCGACCGTGATGCCAGAAACGGTTCCGCAAGTATTATTTGATCTCTCTGATTTATCGCATCATAGCCATTTAAGTTTTGGCGCGTTACATGCGTTAAAAGATCGCATTAAGCATCAATATCACAAATTTATTCGCGGTGATTTTAGTATTCGGGAAGTTTTACAAAAACCCTTTGAACTGGCCCAGTTTGCATTGGGCATTTTAACTGAATCGTTGAATCTTACTTTACCGCACGGGGTTAAAATCCAAGTCCAATCCGATTTACCGATCGGATGCGGCATGGGTTCATCCGCTGCGACAATTTTAAGTGTGATGCAGGCGATTTCCAATTATTTGCACGTACCGCTTCCGCCAGAAAAATTATTTCAACTCGCGTTAGAGGCAGAAAATATGCAACATGGCCGTTCTTCTGGCTTAGATTTACGCGTCGCCTTAGAAGGCGGTTGCCTTTATATGCATCAACAATCGATCCAAAAACGCGCTGTACCCGAGATGCCACTCTATCTTGTCAATAGCGGCACACCGTTAACGACGACAGGACAATGTGTTGAAAAAACAGCACCGTATTTCACCTCTCAGCAATTGAGAGAAGATTTTGGTGCTGTCACGCGCGCGATGGATGAAGCTTTAAGGCAGCAATCGTGGCCAAACATGCAAGCAGCGATTCGGGCTAATCATCAATTATTAGTCCATATTGGAGTCGTTCCCGAAAAAGTTCAGCGTTTTATTGCTGAAGTAGAAGCGTCAGGCGGTGCAGCTAAAATTTGTGGGGCGGGCGCGGTGGCAGGTGATCAAGCTGGCGCCGTATTAGTAGCGACAGATAACAAACAAGTCGTGACAACATTGTGCTCGCGTTTCGGCTACAATGTCATTCCTATTTCAGGCGAATTACGAGGTGTCCATGCAGCTTAAAGCCTCAGCTCCTGGTTCATTGATGTTACTGGGTGAGTACGCTGTGTTATATGGTAAACCGGCACTCGTTTGCGCGGTTGATAAGCGTATCACGGTCACACTCACGCCGCGTACCGATGAACGCATTGAAATTCACTCTGAGCTTCACGGCCACTATGCGACGACGTTATCCGACGTGACGATTGAAAAGCCATTCCAATTTGTATTAGGGGCATTAAAACATTATCAAACTCGATTAAAACGCGGTTGTGATATTAAAATTGTCTCGGATTTTTCTGATCAAGTGGGCTTAGGCTCATCTGCTGCGGTCACAGCGGCGACCCTGGCTGCGATTATCACGTGGCTGAATATTAAAATTTCCCCGTTAGAATTAATACGTCAAGGGCGTGATGTGATTCGGCAAGTGCAGGGGATGGGTTCTGGTGCGGATATCGCAGCGGCTATTTTAGGCGGGATTGTCGGCTATCAACCACAACCCTTGTCAGCCGAAAAATTATCTACTTTGCATCCGATCAGTGTGTT
>SCTP01000107.1 GCA_004322325.1 Gammaproteobacteria bacterium
GCCGCACCTTTGTTAGACAGTGAAAAAGGATTATAGCCGCTTTCAATAATCGGTAAGAGCACCAGCTCAGCGGGCAAGTGCCTTTTTTTCACCTGCTGCAAAATATAATAAAGATACGGGGCTGCGCGAGAAGCGGAGCGAAGTAAAAAATCTTGGTTATTCATGAACCATTCAATTTTTTCTTGCACCGCAGGAGCATCTTCATAATGCGGTAACGTAAATTCTTCTCGCAATACATCCCAAATATTATCTGCATGACGATAGCGAATAATATCATCAGCAAGTTTTTGCTTATGCTCGGGCGATAAACGCGTATTTTTTTGATAAACCTGGATCCCTTCGATAGGGGGAGAGGCGTATAACGTCGTGCTGAATAAAATGCAACCCACCCCTAGCAGGGTAATGCGGACAAACCATTTGCAGGTATTTTTCGGCACGTACTCAAACCTTCAGTGGTGGATGACGCAATATTTTTCTAGATCAGGTATGATAGTACCAAAATTAGTCGGGAGATGGAAAAGCTTTGGCACACGGCTATCGGACCCTTCAACATTGGAACCACTGGTTGGCTCATGAATTTCTGGGGCACAACCTGTTGGAATCTGAACAGCAATTGCTGTCTCGTCTGCTAAATAACCATTTTGGTAAACAGGCTGTCTTGTTAGGCGTGCCGCAGCAATATGCGCTATTAAACACGACGCCGGTAGTGTGTCATTCTTTATTAACCCCCATTATTCATAATGAGAAAAATTCGCATTATATCGAAGGCGATTTCCACGAATTACCCATCTTAACCGGTAGCATGGATTTGGTGTTACTTCCGCATACGTTGGAATTTGTGGATCATCCGCGCCAGTTGTTATCAGAAGCTTGCCGCATTGTGAAGCCAGAAGGTTTAATCGTGATCACTGGTTTTAATCCGTATAGTGCATGGGGCGTGAAGAAAATATGGTCAAAACATAAAATCAGTCCTTCTTCTGGTCATTTCCTGCAAGCAAGTCACCTCAAGCGCTGGTTGCAGTTAGCTGATTTTGCATTAGAAAAGCAAAAGTATACGTTGTTTCGACCACCGATTAATCATCCCACACTTTACCAAAAGCTCCACTTTTTGGAATCCATCGGATCGATGTGTTTGCCTTTCTTAGGCGGCGTGTATATCCTACTCGCCCGAGCCAAAGTTATTCCATTAACGCCGATCCGATTAAAATGGACACAGCAGTTAAGCGGTATCCGAATATCAACCACTATTCCAGGTAACATTGCTAGACAATCGAAATGAAAACAAAACACATCACAATCTATACAGATGGTGCCTGTCGCGGCAACCCTGGCCCGGGTGGCTGGGGAGCAATATTACGCTATGGTGATCATGAGAAAATCTTATCGGGTGCCGAAGAGCATACGACAAATAATCGTATGGAATTAATGGCCGCTATCCAAGCTTTAGCTGCCCTTCGTGAACCCTGCAAGGTAGAATTGCACACTGATTCGCAGTATGTACAGAAGGGAATCACAGAATGGTTAGCAGGCTGGAAAAAACAGCAATGGAAGAAAGCGGATAAAAAATTAGTCAAAAATGCCGATCTCTGGCAAGCATTAGACCATGAAACTAGCCGCCATCAGGTTTCTTGGCATTGGGTGAGAGGGCATAGCGGTCATCCGGGCAACGAATTAGCGGACAGTGTGGCCAATCTGGCGATTGATGAGTTGATAAAGAAAAAATAGAGGAATTCCTATTCATGCGTCAAATTATATTAGATACCGAAACCACGGGTATTAAAGTCGAAGAAGGGCATCGCATCATCGAAATCGGTTGTGTGGAAATGATCAATCGCCGCTTAACAGGCCAGCGTTTTCATTGCTATCTCAATCCTGAGCGGCTGGTGGAAGCAGGTGCCATTGCGGTGCATGGGATTTCGAATGAATTTCTCCAAGATAAACCCGTTTTTTCCACCCTTGCCCAGCCATTTATGGATTTTGTCCAAGGGGCAGAATTAATCATTCATAACGCACCTTTCGATTTATCTTTTTTAAATAATGAACTTATGCTGACGCGCCAAGGCTGGAAGCGTCTGACCGATTACTGTTCAATTATTGACACCCTGGCCATGGCCAGAAAGCTCCATGTTGGGCAGCGCAATAGCCTGGATGCCTTATGCAAACGTTACAATATCGATAATTCCAAGCGTGAATTCCACGGCGCCTTGTTAGATGCGCATTTATTAGCCCAAGTTTATTTAGCCATGACGGGCGGGCAGGGAAGTTTCTTTGATTCGATGAGTGAAAAAAGCCCGTTAATCGAAGAAAAGGAAGACGTAGTAGCTGCAATTGCCGCGAATAAGCGCTATACTCTCGCGATTATTAAGGCGTCAGAAGAGGAACTATCTGAGCATGAACGGTATTTAGAAAGGATGAAAAAGCAAGGGCCATGCCTTTGGTTAGAAAAATAAAAAAAATATTATCAACGATGTAGACCTTTTCTTAAAATAAAGTTAAGATTTTGTCCTGCGATTTGACCAATATGTACACATCGTATATTGTTGGAGAGATGGCTGAGCGGTCGAAAGCGGCGGTCTTGAAAACCGTTGAGTCCTTGCGGGCTCCGGGGGTTCGAATCCCTCTCTCTCCGCCAAATTCAAATTGACTGATAGAGGAAACATCATTGATAAAAGTTTTACTCGTAGATGATCAACCACTGGTTCGTACTGGGATAAAGCGTCTGCTGCAAGATGCGCCTGGTATAAAAGTAGTGGGTGAAGCAAATAATGGTGAGGAGGCTTTTCAGCTTGCCAAAGAACTTGCTCCTGATGTTGTCGTGATGGATGTCAATATGCCTGGCATTGGTGGTTTGGGCGCGACGCAAAAAATGAAGCGCCATAATATGGATATTAAAATTCTTGCCTTAACTATTTATGAAGGTGAACCTTATCCCTCCCGTCTATTACAAGCAGGTGCCTCGGGGTATATCACGAAAGGGTGTGACATAGAAGAAATGATTCGGGCTATTCGCGCGATCAATTCCGGTCAATGTTACATTACGCCTAAGATTGCCCAGCAAATTGCGATCAAGCGTGTGACGAAAAAAGAAACGTCGCCATTAGATTTGTTGTCTGAGCGTGAATTGCAAATCATGTTGATGATTACGCAAGGACAGAAAGTGCAAGATATTTCCAAGAAACTCTGTTTGAGTCCTAAGACGGTGAATAGCTACCGTTATCGAATCTTTGAGAAGCTGCACATTAATAGCGATGTGGAGCTGACCTTGATGGCAATGCATCTGGGGATGATTGAAGGGGCGAAGACGGAGGCAGAGTAGGTCTTCGCCTGAGTAATGGGATCACATCTTCAACCGCTTGTTATCATCCTGATTGTTATTATTGTTAATTTCCTCTGCCTCACGCTTAAGAGGCGGCGCTAAAAGATTAGTTCTTTGCTTAGCAAAAAAAGACGACATATTATCCAAGATGATGGCATGTCGCAGCTGATTGATAATCTTGATTCGTTCTTGAATTTTTGGGTCATTCGCATATCGCATTTCATTCTGTAAGTCATGCAATGCCTTCCCTAATGAAATGCCATTAACTGTTATATTCATTTTTGCTCCATGGAGGCGTAAAATCTCCAATGCTTCCTTGTTGCCGTATCGGGCAGCCACATAGAGAGGTAAGTTCATAAACTCAAGAGGGTTATCTGTCTGGCCATTAAGAAAGACGTCAGGTTGCGATAATAAGTGGTGAGCCCTATCATTATCATGATATTTAATGGCTTGCAAAAAACGCTCCATGGTTAATCTTGCTGGCGGCAAACCCAATTCTTCTCTAATTTCCAGTATTTCCTCGCTGATTTTGATATCATTACTAGCATTCATTAACTTTTTCCAATAAGAATCTTCACGAATATCGCACTCTACCCCTTTATCAATTAGAAAACGACTGGTGGTTATATCTAAGCCTGCTGAACTAGGATGATGAGCGCCTATTACAAAGCACAATAAGTCTTTTTTGTTTAATGATTCTTTTTTGAGGATCAGGTTTATGTTTACCCTACCAAGGTGGGATAAGTATTCTTCTCGGTTGGTGGTGATAGAAGAATTTCTCTTCTCTACTAAATATTCCGCAGCTTCAGTATGAGCGTTCATTAATGCAAGCCATAAAGGATCTATCTCATAATTATTTTCTTCTATGGAAAAACCGCTCTTATGAAGCCATTTTAGCAACTCCATATTATTATTGATGGCTGCAATCTGCGGCAGTCTTGACGCATAGTTATTCGACATCATTCGACAGGTGAGCCCAAGCGGTTTCCTGTCTTCATAGCGCTTAATCATTTCAGGATGGCCGGCTGCGTAGACTGCATGAAGTGGATTATTAAAAGGATAGGCGTAGTGGGTATCGAAGATTTCCTGCAATTGTAATATATCAATTACTTCTGGCCGGTTATAGATAATAGCAATCGCTAAATAAGAAAGGGGAGGCTTGTAAGTATGAAGGCCGTTTTCATATGACAGCATGAAGTAGACTAATGGTATATTATTTTTTGCGATGGCAATGGCAAGTGGAGACCAGCCTGCAGGATCGCAAAATTTTAAAGAAAATTTATGAAAAGGAGAAGAGTTAAGTTCTTTCAAATATGAGTCGAGGCTGGTGTTATCTACGTTATGTAATATATCAATAATTTTTTTTTGCGGACCAGTTAATTTAATATTTTTTTGGTTATCAATTGCTGATCTTAAAAATATAACGCTAAATTTTCTTTCTATCTCTTCAAATACTCTTCTATAGTCTGTTCCGGGCATATCGCTTCCTCATTTCAATTTTGCGTCATTCTATAAGCAATTGATGTATTATTACAATTTATTTCAGGGCTAGTAGTGGGAGTTGGTTTGTTAAAAAATCGCCAACATTTCCCATATTGCGCAGAAGATGGCTCATCTATTGGGCAATCTTTCGATGCATATTCATTTACTTGATTTTGTTCTGCCTCTTTAAATGCAGCGTATAAATTAGGTGAAACGGAATAATCAAACGCACATGCACCGGTGACGGCGCGTTCTGTGGTGGAATGACCAGTCATATTCAGTGCTGCCTGTCCTAAGCCATTTAAAGTTGCTGCCAGAAAGGCGATCACTTTCTTTGCTGTTCGTGTAAATTTTGCGTCTTTTCTCACGGGCGAGGATGGCGATGTTTCTGGTTCAGGCACTGAAAGATTACAAAAAGTATGGCGTTTTAAAACCATCCGCTGAGGAACTTTGTTGGTGGTTTCGATCTGAAAAGGAAAGGAAATAATGCTATTAATCAAGCTAGCTGCTTTTGCAATATAAGGTAGCGGATTCGCATTGACGATCATTTTCATTAAGCTAAGACTTTGCTGATAAAATACACCAAAACTAGCGATTGTTGTGATCGTGGTCACAGCAACAGCAAAGACGAGAATGAGCACTTTACCGAGACATTTACCAATATGCTGAGCTTTTTCTGTTTTACGCATTTCTTGCCAAGGCACGCCAAAAAATGTTTTTTTAACGTAATTATAAATCTCTCTAGGACGATCATTTTTAATAAAATCAGTAATCACTTTAAAGAAGATGCTGCTTATTCCAATGGCCATCCCTAATCCTGGAAAAGCCGCTGATGTACAACAGATAATAGCAAGCATCGCGTGGCTAGAGGTGAGTACACTTAATAAGGGACCGATTACCGAAGAGAGTTGCCCATACGTACTCATGAAATTCAAAGCACCGCATACAAAGCCGGTAAAGAGAGTAAAGCAGCCAGCGATTAAGATAGCGGTTTTTTTACCTTTTGAGATGGGGTCTCCATTTTCATCAAGAAAAAGTAAACGATAGTTATTTTTTTTAAGAAATAAGTCATCTAAGAAATCTTTACTATCATTTCTAAAAAGTAAGTTATTGATGTACCATCCTGCAATGCCGATAATTAATAGGGCTGCGAGTGGTGGTACAAGAGTGAAAGCAGCAATAATACCTGAGACAGCTATAAAACCTTCACCAATACTGGTGATGAAAGAGCTTTTATAGGCAATGGATTTGTTTCTGTGTCTTATGTGTTCATCATGTTGCTCTTGAGGGCTGAGCAGATCTGAGAGTCCTAGTCGGTGGTTAACATGATCAATGGCGTCTTTGAATGCAGTTTTCTGTTGTGTAAATTCTTTCTTTAATTCATCTATCTCATCGTTAGCTTGCTGAATGTCGTAACGTAATTTTTCTTTTGCTGTACTATTTTCATAGCATTTTTTGATATTTACTGTAAGCTCGCGGTGAAGTTCACCTAATTTTAAGAGGGAATGATCAGCCCAACTCAGATACATGCTTTCTATCACATCCATGAACTGGCGTTGATTTGCATAGTTAAAATTATTTTCATAACGTTTTAATTTTTCTTTTAAAAAGCGAATCCATGTGCCAGATGGATCAATCAATGCCATCCGATCGATTAAACGGATGAAGTCAATGTATTCGTCATCTTCACCTGGTCCTTGATAACTATAACCCTTGCGATAACGACGCAACCATGCGCCGAAACCAGTTCCTTTGGAAAGATACGAATCATAGGTGTTGAGGATGTGAGTAAATCCGGTGTGACGTTTAAAGCAATATATTTGATATTTCTTATTAGCTTTCTCTAACAATTTATAAACAAGCGGAGAAAAACGACGATCGGGAGTAGTAACATATTCACCATTTTTTATTCTCTCAATAAGCTCAACGGGTGGTTTTTTGAGTTTAGATAACTGCTTTACTAAATCATAATAAATCTCATTCACAGCAGTTAATTTTTCACCTGCCGCAAGCTGTAACGAATTGCGAAATGTAGTCAGTTCGACCTCAGCCACGTGTTAACCTCGAATTGGAGTTTTTTTAAAATAATAACAAATTAGAGCATGAGGAATAATGAATCATTTTCATCAAGTGATCACAAAAATTGGTCTAATAATCCGTTGCTGATTTAATTTTTGTTTAATATTAACAGGTTATGATTTATTCTTATTATCTTAAATTAGGAAAAAATTATGCCTACAAATAAAGAAAAGATTAATTTAGAAACAGCTTCATTGGAAGAAGGGACAAAATATATGAATCAAGCTTGCCAGGATTTTTTTAATAGGGTGAATCAAAAAGAAGAGAAAGAAAAGTATAGGCATTGGCATCGCGAAGGCTTTTTTTCAAAAGCGAAAGAAGGGACGCCGCTTATGAAAAGACAGCCATGCTCTTATAATACTTTCTCGTATAAGCCCCCTCGTTAACCCAAGCTACAGGGATGTAGTTTTTTCCCGTTTAATCTATAATAACCCCCATGCAAAACATCAAATCCTTTCTCGCCAATCTCTCTCCTCGTCCCGGCATCTACCAAATGCTTGGGGAAAAAGGTGAAATATTGTATGTTGGCAAGGCAAAAAACCTTAAAAAGCGTGTTGCCAGCTATTTCAGTAGTCGCGCTAAGGATCTTAAAACTTTATCGTTAGTCAAGCATATCAAAGACATTAACGTTACCGTTACCAACAGCGAAACTGAAGCGGTTTTATTAGAATGTAATTTAATTAAGCAATATCGACCACGGTATAACGTGTTACTACGGGACGATAAAAGCTATCCTTATATTCTCATCACCACCCAACACCCTTATCCGCGTATCGACCTCTACCGTGGGCCACGCAAAAAAAATGCTCTTTATTTTGGCCCTTACCCCAGCGCACACGCTGTTCGCGAAACAATCAGCCTGCTGCAAAAATTATTCCGCTTACGCACCTGCACCGATAGCTTTTACAATGCCCGTACGCGCCCTTGTATGCTCTACCAAATCGGCCGTTGCACCGGTCCTTGTGTTGGTCTCATCTCCCAAGAAGAGTATGCAGAAAATGTTCACTTGGCGGTTTTGTTTTTAGAAGGTAAAAGTACAGAAATCATTCATGAGTTGGAAAAGCGCATGGAAATCGCTGCCCAAACGTTAGATTTCGAACGAGCAGCACAATACCGCGATCAAATTTCTCGGCTGCGACATATCCAAGAACGCCAATATGTCAGTGCAGCAGAAGGGGAGGCTGATGTCATCGGCTGTGCTTCCCACGCCGGTCTCATCTGCATTCAACTTTTCTCGATTCGCGCAGGCCAGCTCTTAGGCAGCCGATCCTATTTTCCGACGGTTCCCGCGCACTCCACGTTAGAAGAAATCATCACCGCTTTTATCACGCAACATTATCTCAGCCATCCCGCTCCTGTTGAGAATGTCCCTAAGCAAATTATTGTTGATGCAGCACTATCCGAGCGCACGTTACTGGAACACGTCTTAAGCGAACAAGCCAAACATAAGGTGGAAGTTATTCATCCGCTGCGCGGCGAGAAAAAGAAATGGCTCGATATGGCCACCCTGAATGCGAAACAATCATTGGCTACCCATCTCTTCGCTAAGACGAATATCCAAGAACGTGTCATCGCCTTACAAACAGCCCTGGATTTAAAAAAACTCCCACAACGCATCGAGTGTTTTGATATCAGCCATACCATGGGCGAGGCAACCGTTGCTTCATGTGTTGTTTTTGACCAAAATGGTCCTGTCAAAAGTGATTACCGTCGCTTTAACATTAACAACATTACCCCAGGCGATGATGTGGCGGCGATGCACCAAGTATTACACCGTCGCTTCAAGCGTCTACAGAAAGAAGCTGTCACCTTGCCAGATATTGTTTTGATTGATGGCGGTATGACTCAGCTGACAGCCGCCCACGCTGTGATGGAGGAATTAGATATAAAAGATATTTTACTCATCGGCGTCTCAAAAGGCCCCGATCGTAAACCGGGGTTTGAAACCTTACACCGTCTCGATCATGCTCCCATCCATCTTCCCGCTGATGCCTTAGCTTTACACTTCATTCAACAAATACGCGATGAAGCCCATCGCTTCGCCATCACCGGACATCGCCAACGCCGTGATAAAGCAAGGCGGCAATCGACCCTGGAACTCATTCCTGGTATCGGTGCAAAGCGACGACGAGAATTATTACGTTATTTTGGTGGTATTCAGGGTCTAGCTCATGCTAGTCTTGACGAGTTAGTGAAAGTACCAGGAATTAGTCGACCTTTAGCTGAGCGAATATTTATTACATTCCATGATGCGACCATATGATCAACTGTTTAATTGGCCGAACCTACTCACCTTAATCCGCATTTCGGTGATTCCGCTCCTCGTCGTTTTTTTCTATCTGCCGTTTTGGTGGGCGCATTTGGCGGCCGCGATTATTTTTGCTATCGCATCTATCACCGATTGGTTAGATGGCTATTTAGCGAGATACCTGAAACAATCGACCAAGCTAGGCGCCTTCTTAGATCCCGTTGCCGATAAGCTAATGGTTTCCATTGCACTCGTATTGATTGTTGCTGAGCAAACCTTCCAATTCGTCAGCGTCCCCACCGCTGTCATTACCATTCCCGCCGCCGCAATTACCATTCCTGCTGCAGTCATCGTCGCACGTGAAATTATCGTCTCCGCTTTACGCGAGTGGATGGCAGAGATTGGCAAGCGAGCGAGTGTGGCGGTGTCTAGTTTGGGCAAGATTAAAACAACGATACAAATGTTAGCCTTAGTCATCTTGTTATATTGTGATAACACCAGCAAAGCCATCTTAGTTTTTGCGGGATACTTCTTATTATATGTAGCAGCGGTCCTCACCATTTGGTCCATGTTGGCTTATTTAAAAGTAGCCTGGACACAATTAACGGCAGATTAAAAATTTTTTTATAATTTTACTTGACTTACCCCAGCCCCACGCTAGAATGAGCACCGCAATAAAGATGTAATTTCTGAAGAAGTTAAGCGGGAATAGCTCAGTTGGTAGAGCACAACCTTGCCAAGGTTGGGGTCGCGAGTTCGAGTCTCGTTTCCCGCTCTAAGTTTGACGGCCAGTGGCTGGGTGGCAGAGTGGTTATGCAGCGGCCTGCAAAGCCGTGGACGCCGGTTCGATTCCGACCCTAGCCTTACCTCCTGATTGCCCGGGTGGCGGAACTGGTAGACGCAAGGGACTTAAAATCCCTCGGGATTTAATCCTGTGCCGGTTCGATTCCGGCCCCGGGCAATGTTTAAAAAGAGGTGAAACCCAATGACATTTGTTGTCACTGAGAAGTGCATAAAGTGCAAATACACAGATTGTGTTGAGGTTTGTCCTGTCGATTGTTTTTATGAAGGTCCCAATTTTCTGGTCATTAATCCCGATGAGTGTATTGATTGTGCATTATGCGAACCAGAGTGCCCTGTCAATGCTATCTATTCTGAAGATGATTTGCCGGAAAAATATCAATCCTACCTCCCTTTGAATGCAGAATTGGCTCAAAAATGGCCAAATATCAATCGCATTAAAGAAGCACCGCCGGATGCGGATGAATGGAAGGAAGTGGATAATAAGCTTCAGTATCTTGAAAAAGAATGGCCGAAGTAGCTTGTGAAAATCCTCGCCTTTGATACTTCTTCCAGCGCCTGTTCCGTCGCCTTGCAACATGATGAGGTGGTTCATACGCTGCATACCATTGCCCCCATGCAGCAAACGAAGTTGATTTTGCCGATGATCCAGGAAGTACTGGATACTGCTTCCCTTACCCTGAATCAACTCGATGCCATTGCGTATAGCTGTGGTCCGGGCAGTTTTACGGGGATACGGATAGCGAGCAGTGTGGCGCAAGGTATTGGATTGGCGGTGGGATTACCGATTATTCAAATTTCTTCTTTAGCAGCGATAGCTCAGACCGCTTTTATGGAGCGGCAATGGACAACGTTACTGGTGGCGCTCGATGCACGCATGGACCAAATTTATTGGGCAAGATATAAAATCAATCCTGCGGGCTTAGCCGAGATCGCAGGCCAGGAAGTTCTATGCGCACCGGAAGCCATCCCCCTCGATGCCACGATAGGGCCTGAAGTAGCGGCCGTGGGCGAGGGATGGGAAAAGTACGGGGACAGAATAACAACACGTTTAGGATTTTCAGTGCCAGCCATGCATTCAGCCCAGCTTCCTCATGCTCGAGCGATCCTCGCCTTAGCAAAAGTGAAGTTTGACCAAGCTGACTGGGTTTCCGCTGCATGTGCTGCACCCACTTATCTTCGTTGAGATTTGGTCCCTAAAAGAGCTAAAATTTCAATAGCTATAAAATTTAAAGCACAGCGGGAGTAAATATGCTTAGTGTTAAGAATGGTGAATGCCAAGATATTATTAACCAGGTGAAGAGTTATGTTCAAAATGAAGTTTCTGATAAAGATCTTGAATTATTAGAAACGTTTATCCAACGCTATTATTCATCCTGCTCGGTGGATGATTTAAAAACCCATACCATTGCTGATTTAGCAGCGATCGTCTGTTCTCATTGGAAGTTTATCTATCAGCGTGAACCAGGTGTAGCAAAAGTTCGTATCTTTAATCCCGATAAAGCCACAGATGGATGGACATCCACGCACAGTGTTATACAAATCTCCCATGATGATATTCCTTTTCTCGTCGATTCTACGCGTATGGTCATCAACCGTTTTGGTGATCAAATCCATTTTATTGTGCATTTTGGCGGACTAAAAGTTCGACGTGACAACCATCATCGTATTGTAGAAATTTTTCCACTCGGTATGGCTGATGAAAATGCCACCTCCGAAGCACCGATTTATATTGAGATTGACCGCATTGCTGATGAAAAAGAAATGGATCAATTAAAAATAGAAATCGAAAATGCTTTAGCGGATGTTCGTGTGGCGGTAGCCGATTGGCGTAAGATGCTAGCGCGGGTAGAAGAATGTTTAACA
>SCTP01000108.1 GCA_004322325.1 Gammaproteobacteria bacterium
GTGGTGCAGAGTTTAGGGGCGGATATTTTACGTCTTTGGGCGGCGTCGATTGATTATCGTTATGAAATTAGTGCTTCGAAAGAAATTTTAACACGCACATCGGAAACGTATCGTCGTATTCGTAACACCGCACGATTTTTATTGGCGAATATGCATGGCTTTGATCCTGCTCAGCATCTTGTCGCTGCGGCTGATATGTTGATGTTAGATCGTTGGATAGTCGATAGAGTGCGTGTGCTGCAAACAGAAATTGTCGATGCGTATGAGACGTATCAATTTCATCTGGTTATTCAAAAATTGCATCAATTCTGTGTTGCTGATTTAGGTGGTTTTTATTTAGATATCATCAAAGATCGTCAATATACGATGGCGACAAATAGCCGCGGCCGTCGTTCTGCACAAACAGCATTATTTCATATTGCACATGCCTTAGTACGCTGGATGGCGCCGATTTTGAGTTTTACAGCTGAAGAAATTTGGCAATATCTGCCTGGGCAACGGGAAGAGTCCGTATTTTTGACAACGTGGTATGAAGCCTTGGCTCCTTTACCAGCGAATGCAGAAATGAACGCCGCGTTCTGGGAAAAAGTTCGGGCAGTGCGGGAGGCGGTGAATAAAGAAATAGAGAATCAACGTAATGCTGGTAAGATTGGTTCGGCGTTGGAAGCGGAAGTGTCTTTGTATTGCGGGCCGCATCTCAAGGAATGGCTAGATAAATTGGGCGATGAGTTACGATTTGTGCTCATTACCTCGTCCATCAAAATCATTCCAGAACATTCGGGGCCATTAGATATGGTCGTTACCGATGTACCAGGATTAGCGTTAAAAATAGAACCCACGACGCAGCCGAAATGTGAACGTTGTTGGCATCGGCGCAGTGATGTCGGGGTAGATCCTGCCTATCCAGGTATTTGTGGCCGCTGTGTGGAAAATATCGCTGGACCGGGAGAAGTGAGGAATTATGCGTAAAAAATTCTTATCCACGGGTCTTGCCTGGCTTTGGGTCGCTATTCTTGTTCTTGGGGTTGATCGCTATGCAAAAAGCTGGGCGATCACCCATCTGGTGTTTGGTGAACCGTTGCGCCTCTTACCTGTGTTTAATTTAACGTTAGCGTATAACACCGGTGCTGCGTTTAGTTTTTTACACAATGCCTCCGGTTGGCAGAATGTTTTTCTCGGCAGTTTAGCGTTTATTGTCAGCATCATCATTCTCTGCTGGCTTTATAGACTGCCCGCCCGTGCGCGTTGGACGAATGTGGCATTGTGTCTTGTGTTAAGCGGTGCGTTAGGCAATGCGTGGGATCGATTACTCTATGGCTACGTTATCGATTTTTTCGATTTTCACCTCGGCGATTGGCATTTTGCTATTTTTAATACAGCGGATAGTGCGATTTGCATCGGTGCATTCATGTTGATGCTGCATTGGATCAAGTACCCAAAATAAACTTTTTAATTCTTTCTGCCATAAAATCAAAGTCAGGATTATAAGTTAATTCCCGCCGTTTATGTTTGACTAATTTTCGCTGATAAAGCAGGGCGTAGATATCTTCTTCAATCGGATTATAAGCCCCAAAAATAAAGTCACTATCAGCAGGATGCGAAGCATAAATATAATCGCCTTGCTGACCATAATGAGGATTATCCGGTGCAAAGGGAATAGACATGTGCGAGAAATTCTGAATACGCCATTCTGGATAATGCGATGGCCGCAGCTTAATCCTGGGATCGTCAAAGGGGGGTCGTTTGGAAGAATAAAGTAATAATTCGCTATCGGCGTTGGCGACTTTAGAAAAAAAGTTAATTGCTTTATGACTAGAAATGGTTTCGTCATCGCGGCTTAAGATCATCAGCATGGGGGTGGAAAGTGGATGATGTCGTAATTCTTGTAGTACATCCGTCAAGGCAGATACTTGATTGACAGGGTTAAAAGCAATGGATTTGTATTTAGCGTAATCGATTTCTTTTTTGTTATAAACCCAAGGATGATTATTTTTTCTTATCCATTTGGTTAAATAATGCCAACTAACAACGAGGTGGACAGGCGCTTTAATGCGAATGGCAGGGGATAATAAGACAATGCCATCGATAGGGGTGTTTTGCAGGGCTTGGTAAATGGATAGAGCGGCACCGGTAGAATAGCCGATGAGAAAAATATGCTCCACCTCTTGCCGTAAGGAATCGATGCCGTAACGGACAGTGTCGATCCAATCCTGATAAGAAACATGCAATAAATCACTGGGCCTGACACCGTGGCCTGGCAAAAGAATGGCGCGGCTTAATATGCCTTGTGCTTGTAAACGCAGACCGATGTCTTTTAGGGAAAAAGGGCAGTCTAATAAGCCATGGATTAACAAGACACCGTATTTTAATTTACGGCTTGCTAAAATAGGCTGCGGTGGATAGAGTTCGAACGGGCTATTGGCGTTAATGGCGACTAAGTCTGTTCGATATGCAGCGATTGTTTCACGACAGCGGCTAATATACTCGGCGAAAGGCAGGTTCATGTATAAGGTCACTTGTTAAACATGCTAGTTAATTTATAATAACACACAGAAAATTGTAACCAGGGATAAGCGGAAATTCACCATGAAAAATTTACTACGTACGATTTTACTTTTTCTATGGCCGCTTTTTGTATGGGCGGATGGAGGCGTCGGTCAAGTGGCGCAGAATGCGATCGAGCCGGTGAGTGTGTTTGCTAGTTTTATCCAAACGGCGTGTATCATCGTGGGCGCTTCTTTTTTGTTCACTTGTCTTATTAAGTACATCGAGCACCGCCGTAGTCCATTGATGGTGCCGCTAAGTCGGGTTATTTTTCTCTTGGTGGCGGGTGTTATTCTTATTTTATTACCGTTTATTTCCATGCTAGCGGGGAGTGGAGCGTCAGACGTCTCATGAAAAATTGGCTTATCTTATTCATGCTCGTGCCTGTTTTGGCCGGGTGTGAGAAAAAAAATACTTATACTTATTTGACTCAGCATCCAGTGGTATTAAAGCAGGAAGTGGATCGCTGTCAATCTACGGAAGAGAAAACGCCAGATGAGATGAAGCAGTGTGAAATGGTGACGAAGGCGGCTGACTATGTGATGTCGCTGATGCAGGAAGAAGAAATGGATCCGCAGAAATTTGGGCAGAAAATCATGGATACGCAAACGGCTTGTTTGAAGGCGGAGGAGCGGTGTGAAGAAGTGAAGGTGTTGTATGGCATCGCGGCGTTGAATACGCCGGAGTAAGTGGATTACGCTTAAGATTTATTTAATTTTCTTCTGATATCTTTCTTGCTAATTAAAGGCAAACTGCTTAAATAATAAGCAGTCAATTGAGAGATATGATAATGATAACCCCTGGTGATCCACATTTAATGGCTTTAGGCTTTACGGCTGAGCAGATGGTTAAAATGGTTAGCCCTCGTGGTGGCTCGAAGAATTTAGAGGCGATAAAAAATAACTACGATGCTTTAAAAGAGTTAGGTTTCACGGCTGAGCAGATGGTTAAAATGGTCAGTCATATTGGTGGGTCGAAGAATTTAGAGGCGATAAGATATGGTAGCGATGTCTTAAAATATTTAGGCTTCACGTCTGAGCAGTTGGTTGATATGGTCAGCTATGATGGAGGGTCGAAGAATTTAGAAGAGCTAAAGATGAGCTACTATGTCTTAAAAGATTTAGGATTCACGGTTGAGCAGATGGTTAACATGGTTAGCCATAATGGTGGGTCGAAGAATTTAGAGGCGATAAGATATAGTAGTGATGCCTTAAAATATTTAGGCTTCACGTCTGAGCAGATGGTTAA
>SCTP01000109.1 GCA_004322325.1 Gammaproteobacteria bacterium
TCTGCAATCGGAAAAGCTTGATCAGCGAGAAAATCTTTACACGCACCTTCTTGCCCTGCGCGTATACCATTCCAAATTTCGCAGTCCCGATCACGGATACGGTTAAATAAGATATATTCACCTTCTTTTCGATTGGGGATTAACACCATCACCGCTTCAGGTTCTTTAAAGCCAGTGAGGTAATAAAAATCACTATTCTGTCGATACGCTTGCATCGAATCGCCATTGCGTAGATGCTCAGGTGCAGCAGGAAGAATCACAATGCCAGCCGGGCCAATTTTCTCCATTAAGGCGGTGCGGCGATGGGCGTATTCGTTCATATTAATCATTACTCTTCTCCCTCTGTTTAACTGATATCAATGCAAGTGATGTGATGAATTCGAACTTTTCTTGGTCGTATCTTGTTCGCGTAAATCTTGATAAATGAGGATCGCGGCCATGCGTACGTGTTCTACTAATTCCACGTAAGCCACTTCATCTTCTTCACTGGCGACCACCTCTTCGTAATTCATTTTGGCGATTTCAATAATATCATTAATGGCTTCCGTCATTTCACTGGGTTCACGGCCAACAATGTCGATGCCAACGACTTTCAATCCGGTTAGATACCCCTGGCACCAGAGGGTAAGCGCTTCAGCACGTTGGGGTAAAGGCGCAGAATCAACCGGCAATAAAAGTTGAAATTCAAATAAAAACGCATCTAGCTGTTTAGCGCTCACATCGTATAATCCTTGCAACACTGTGTGTGTTTTGGCTGATTCTTTACCGCCCGTAATCAATTCTTCCCAAGCCGTCGTGCTATGTGGATTACCGCTTAAAATGCCGCAAACGAGGCCGTGTACCTGGGACGGATGTAATTTCAAGGCTGTTTTGGCTAAAGCCTGATCAAGTTGTGCATAAGTGGGCAGGGATAGTTGTTTCATAAGTCAGTACCAGCATAAAATTCACCATAGTAACGAAAACTACCGCTGACGTCACCTGCTGAGGAATAAAGATGAAAAAAGTAAATGCGCCTATTCTTTCCGCCATTGTGGCGATGGGGGAAAACCGTGTGATTGGAAAAAATAATCAATTACCTTGGCGCTTGCCGGCGGATCTTCGCCATTTCAAGGCGATCACGACGGGGCATCCGATTATCATGGGGCGCAAAACGTATGAATCGATTGGCAGGCCGTTGCCGAATCGGCTGAATATTATTGTGACGCGGAATAGGGCGTTTGAAGCGCCAGGATGTGTGGTGGTGACATCGATGGCGGAAGCGGTGCAGCAGGCGGATGGGGAGGAGGCGTTTATTATCGGCGGGGCGGAGGTTTATCAGCAGGCAATGCCATTGGTGCAACGGCTTTATTTGACGGTGGTGCATCATGTGTTTGAAGGGGATGCGTACTTTCCGGCATTGAACATGGCAGAATGGCGGGAAGCCGCGCGGGAAAAGCATGAAGCGGATGAAGAGAATGCGTGGGCGTGTAGTTTTGTGAGGTTAGAGAAGATTTAAAACTACAGCAACGCCATCGCTTGCTCAACACCACTTTGCAAGTCTCCCATGGTTGTTAGCTTAGAAAAATCTACCCCGCCGTTAATCCACATATTCGCCACTTCGTTTGAAAGCCCAGTCACAATCAACGAGGCACCCATCAACCGCATGGCTTCTAATGTCTGAATCAAATAATTCGCTGCCTTCGCATCCATCATCGGCACGCCAGTGACATCCACCACCACTGCTCTTGCTCGTTTCAGCTGAATGGTATGCAGCAATTTCTCTATTATCTGCTGTACTCGCACTGTATCAATTATCCCAATCAGCGGCAGCAGCAATAATTTTTCCCCCAATTGTAAAATAGGCGTAGAGAGTGCTCGAATGGCTTCTTGCTGTTCACTGCCCATTTTTTTCAACTGAACAAATTCCGTTACATCTTCGACGCGATGGATAATATACTTCACTTTATTATTTTTTCCCAAAACAGCTGTATTCACCGGTTTCCAGAAGCGCTCTTCAAATCCACCGCCTTCTGCCTCAGGGCGACGAATATCATATTTTTGTATCGCCATCGCATCAAATGTCTTATTCTGCAACACTCTTTTTAATGAAGCACTTAAATTAGCGACACCCGTTGCAGTTGGATCATCCGGATTATCTGGAAAAACATCAAAAACATTTCGTCCTAAAATGTTCTCTCGCTGAACAAGAGTCGCTTTTAAATAAGCACGACTTACTTCGATGATATTAAAATTAGGATCAAGAATAAGATATAAGTCCGGTAGGGAGGCAAAAAGAGTGCGAAAATCACTGATCAAATTAATCATAAATTCTTCCTTAAATTTAACATTTCACTGCAAACCGTTTTTTATCTTCCAGACGTAACGCTGTCAAACAATTTCCCCATACACATCCTGTATCTAATGGATAAACATTAGGTGCATCTGCTTTACCATCTAACGCCGCCCAATGGCCAAAAATGATTTTAACATCCGCATTCGCACGATTTTTTACCTCAAACCAAGGGATTAAATCCTTCGGCTTACCTGCCATATCGCCTTTATAGTTTAAATCTAATCGGCCATCTGCATCACAAAATCGCATGCGGGTGAAATAATTTGTGATACAACGTAAACGTTCAATACCAGTTAATTGGTCATCCCAGCGATCCGGCTTGTTACCATACATCTGCTCGAGAAAAAGCGCTGGTGTTTCGCTGCGCAACACCACTTCTACTTCTTGCGCTAATAATCGGGCTTGCTCACGATCCCACTCAGGCGCTAATCCTGCGTGTGTCATCACGTATTCTTGATCTTCATGCAACAAAGGACGATGACGTAACCAATCAATTAATTCTTCACGATCCGGAGCGGTTAAGATAGCATCGAGTGTATCGGCTGGATGCAATGTACGTACGCCATAAGCAACCGCTAGTAAATGTAAATCATGATTACCTAACACGGTTTTATGTTTATCACCCAGTGTTTTAACAAATCGTAATACTTCCAACGATTGAGGACCACGATTCACAAGATCCCCCGTAAACCACAGGGTATCTTGAGCAGGATCAAAGGAAATATGTGCGAGTAAATGTTGCAATGGCGCGAAACATCCTTGTACATCACCAATAGCATACGTTGTCATACTTTCTCCATGGCATTACTAATCGCCACAAAATCAGCAACGGATAAATTTTCGGCGCGTAAATGAGAAGATAATTGGCTACGCGCCCAGACATCATCACTCACTAAGTTTTTCAAGCTATTCCGCAATGTTTTACGGCGTTGACTAAAAGCTTGTTTGACGATGGCTTCAAATAAAGCATAATTCGCTGCACGATGTGGATAAGCTTGATATGGAATTAAACGAATGATACTCGATTGTACTTGCGGTGGTGGATAAAATGCGTGCGGTGGTACATCGAATAATACGTCTACTTCACAGTGATATTGCACCATGACACTTAATCGTCCGTAATCTGACGTGCTCGGTACAGCAGCAATCCGCTCCGCGACTTCTTTTTGCAGCATGAATAACATATCAGCCACCACGGGTGCAAACGTTAGTAAATGAAAAATCAAGGGTGTTGAAATATTATAAGGCAAATTACCAAAAATACGCAGTAGCCTCTCATCTGTTTTAATGCTAGCAAAATCGAAGGTGAGGGCATCGGCCGCATAGATTTTCAATTTTCCTGCTCGTTGTGTACGTTCTTCCAATTCAGGAATTAAATCACGATCTAGCTCTACTACTTCTAGTTGCTGTACTTGTTTTAAAATCGGCAACGTCAGCGCCCCTTGACCAGGGCCAATTTCAATTAAATGCTCATGAGGCTCCGGTGCAAGAGAGGCAATAATTTGCCGAATAATGGTTTGATCGCATAAAAAATGCTGACCGAATCGTTTACGTGGTACGTGAGTCATCGACATAGCGTTTTAAATATGATTCTGTGCGAGTGCGACTTTGGCTGGCTCAAATCCATGCGCCGCCGCTTTTTGGAACCATTGCATGGCTAAAGCTTTATTGGGCGGGGTACCTCGTCCATGTAAATACATTAAACCTAAATTATACTGCGCACTGGCCAGACCATGATCAGCGGCTTGTTGATAATAATTTAAGGCTTTTTCATCATCACGAGGAGTCCCTTTGCCGGCAGCATACATATAGCCTAATTCATTTTCAGCAAACGGATCATCTTCAGCGGCTCCTTTGCTTAAATAATAAAAGGCTTTCGCATCATCTTGCGGCACCCCTTGACCTGCCAAATAACGCATGCCCACGTCCGTGCTGCTTTCCGTCGGACCCTGTATATTATCCGCTGGCGCACGGCTCGTCGTAGCACATCCTGTGAATAAAATACACAATCCTATGATTAACATCGGCTTTTTTATGGACATAACGTCACCTTTTTTCTATGAGATTGAAGAATATCCATTATAATGTGCCGAGTTCTAATTGGGAATCTGCGAGGGGAACACAACGTGGCACTTTATACCTATTCACCACTGCTAGCTGATTTTTATCAGCTGACCATGGCGTATGGCTATTGGCGATTAAATATGCACGAACAAGAAGCCGTGTTCCATCTTATTTTCCGCAAGAATCCCTTTAAAGGCCGCTATGCTTTAAGTTGCGGCTTAGGTAGTGTGATCGATTTCATCAAACAATGGCAGTTTCAGGAAGATGATCTTGCTTATCTCGCCTCGCTAAAAAATCATCAAAATGAACCGTTTTTTCCCAGTGAATTTTTAGATTATTTGCGCCAATTAAAATTCACATGCGATATTGATGCGATTCCTGAAGGCACTATCGTCTTCCCGAACGAACCTTTATTACGCATCCAAGGTCCTATTTTGCAATGCCAGTTATTGGAAACGTCGCTACTCGCTATCATCAATTTTCAAACACTGATCGCAACAAAAGCCTCGCGCGTATGCTATGCCGCGCAAGGCGATCCTGTGATTGAATTCGGTATGCGTCGAGCCCAAGGTCCTGATGGCGCAGTTTCAGCCAGTCGAGCGGCTTATATTGGTGGATGTGTGGCCACATCGAATACCTTAGCGGGTAAATTATTTGATATTCCCGTGCGTGGCACGCATGCTCATAGCTGGGTGACCGCGTTTCCAAGTGAAAAAGAAGCATTCGCTGCTTATGCGCAAGTCATGCCGCATAATTGTATTTTATTAGTTGATACCTATGACACGATTGAAGGTGTCCAACATGCGATTGAAATAGGGAAAAAGCTACGTGCCGAAGGAGCAGATTTATTAGGCATTCGGTTAGATTCTGGTGATATGGCTGAATTAAGTATTAAAGCACGACAGTTATTGGATACAGCGGGTTTTGAAAATACCCTCATTCTGGCTAGTAATTCGCTCGATGAATATGTGATCGAAAAATTCAAACAAAAAGGCGCGAAAATTTCTTCTTGGGGTGTAGGGACTAATTTAGCGACTGCTTATGATCATCCTGCGCTAGATGGTGTTTATAAACTTTCTGCACTTCGTGATCAGCAAGGTGAATGGCAATATAAATTGAAGTTATCGGAGCAAGAAGTTAAGGTGTCTAATCCGGGCAGACATCAAGTACGGCGATTTTTTTATAACGAGCAATATGTCATGGATGTGATGTATGATCTTTCGCTCGGTATTTCCGATACACCAGAAGCTGTGCCGTTCAATACAGATGAGCAGGTTAAAAAATTGGATGATATCGATGCGTATGTTGATTTACTTGAGCCTGTGTTCCAGCAAGGTGAATTGGTGCAATCATCTAAGAGTATTCATGATACGCGTAAGAATGCGATAAAAGCAGTAGAAGATTTTTATCGCATCCAGGGAGAAAAAGAATATACGGTGGCGTTGGAAAAGCATTTGCATGAATTAAAGATGGCATTGATAAAAAAACATTCCTAATCATCCTGCCGCTTATGCTTCTGCAGCAAATCAGCCATTTCTTTATCACTCAATGGCTGCTTGCCAAAATAAAATCCCTGCACCATCGGACATTGATATTGAATCAGTAGATTAAGTTGTTCCTCTGTTTCAACCCCCTCAGGAATGACGTTCAACCCCAAGTTACTACCTAATGCAATGATGGATTTCACAATCATCGCATCATCTGGATCTTTGTCTAAATCACTGATAAACGATTTATCTATTTTTAATGTACTAACCGGTAAGTTTTTTAAACGACTTAAAGAAGAATAACCCGCACCAAAATCATCAATCGAAATCTTAATTCCCATCATCTGTAATTGTTCCAAAATAGAATCTAAATCGATGGCACTGGTCATGACCGCGGTTTCGGTTAATTCTAACTCCAAATGCTCTGGCGGCATGCCTGTTTCTTTCAAAATCTTCACTAGCGTATCCATAAACTGCTCTTTTGCTAATTGCTTAGGCGATAAGTTCACCGCAAATTTCAAATCATCCGCCACCAATCCTTGTGATTGCCACACAACATATTGCTTACAAGCATTTCTTAACACCCACTCTCCTAACGGCACAATAAAACCATTTTTTTCTGCCAACGGAATAAAATCTTGTGGCATCACCAAACCCAGCTCAGGATGCTGCCATCTTAATAACACTTCAATCCCAGTAACTTGTTT
>SCTP01000110.1 GCA_004322325.1 Gammaproteobacteria bacterium
AGTCATCATTAATAAACCGCTTTTTGATATGCAATAAACCGGATACTCAGCAAGCGGCCGCTGGGCGTGAATATCAGTGATGTTAATAATTGCCCCTTTAGTTGCCGCTAATAAAGGCGCAGCTGCTTGGCTTAAGAAAAAGGGAGCGCGGAGATTGCTATTGATCAAATCATCCCACGCCTGGTCTGTCACTTCACCCACGAAGGTACGATAAAACCGTGAAGCATTATTGACTAACACATCTAATCGCTGCCAAGCTTCCCCGGCTTGTTGAATCAAGGCTTTCTCGCAGCCTCGCTCACTCAATTCAGCACACACCAGGACAGCAGAGTGAGGACGTATTTGATTCAGCTCATCACACAATGCAGTAGCCGCTTCTTTAGAGGCATTATAATGCAAAACAATATTCATGCCGGCAGCATGTAAAACACGGGAAATTTCAGCACCAATACGTCTTGCTGCACCCGTAACCAGTGCAACTTTGGCATCTAACGAATTCTTTGGCATAATGTTTTCCTTTTTATTCACTAATATTATAGACGCTTATGACCCCATCTTCTAATTCATTAATACATTTCATTCGAGAAAAAATCGCTGCCGCAGGCGGCCAGCTTTCTTTCGACCAGTTTATGGGATGCGCACTGTATCATCCCGAGTTTGGTTATTACAACTCTGCTCGCTTTGATATCGGCAAAGAAGGGGACTTCATCACCGCGCCGGAAATTTCACCGTTATTTGCGCAATGTTTTGCTCGGCAATGTTTACAAATCTGGGCAACACTTCCTGAGCGCACTCTCTTGGAGCTAGGTGCAGGCACGGGTCGGTTGGCACGGGATTTATTAAATGAATTCGATCGACTGGGTAGCCCGCCTGATCATTATTTTATCTATGAGCCCAACCTCGGTTTGCGCAAAAAACAGCAAGCTTGCTTGCCATCAGCACGGGTTCAATGGCTGGATCACTTACCGAGTGAGTTCTCAGGCGTCATCGTCGCAAACGAAGTGTTAGATGCTCTTCCTGTGCATTGTTTTCGGATTGATAGAGATGGGGTCAAAGAACGATGTGTCATGTGGGAAAATAATGAATTTCAGTGGAAAATAAGCGTACCGACATCTGCTGAGTTGCGAGAAGAAATCGTCAAACTATGTGATTTATATGGACTAGAGACCGGCTATGAATCCGAGATTAATCTCAATTTATCACCCTTTATTCAAGCCATCGCCGCTGCCTTAAAAGCAGGTGCCATTTTTTTTATCGATTATGGCTATGGGCAACGCGAGTATTATCACCCTCAACGCCGGCAGGGGACATTGACGTGTTTTTATCAACATCGCCATCATGCCAACCCATTGATATCAGTCGGATTACAAGACATCACAGCGCATGTTGATTTCACCCGAGTCGCTGAAAGTGCTGTGCAATATGGATGCGATGTCCTGGGCTACACGACGCAAGCTGCTTTTCTGCTCGCCTGCGGCTTAATGGAATTGGCAGCCGAGGCAGAAAAAAACCTCTCAGCAGCAGATGAATTTGCATTACATCAAGCCATTAAGCTATTAACCCTGCCGACAGAAATGGGCGAACGAATCAAAGTGATGGCCTTAGGGAAACAGCTTGGCTCACCGCTAGTCGGGTTTGATTTACAGGATAGAAGACGCGATTTATAAACTTGTGTATAATCGCTGGCCTAATTTAGAACAGAGGTATTCGAGGGTGCGTTGCGCTAGTTTAACCATACACAAAGAAGAATTTTCTTTTTCTGCTGGTCATTTTACGATTTTTTCCGCCACGGAGCGGGAACAATTGCACGGGCATAATTATTCTGTCAGTGTGTCTTTCAAATTTAATATTGAACACAATGGCTTATCGTTTGATTATCGTCATTATAAGAAAAAAATTCTCGCCCTTTGTGATCAACTGGATCGTCATTTTTTATTGCCTAGCCAATCGCCTTATCTTCAGGTGGAGGCAGAAGGGGATTATTGGATTGCGCATTTTAATCAGAAAAAAATCCCTTTTCTGAAAGAAGATGTGATCTTATTACCGCTTACTAATATTACCATTGAAGAATTATCCCATTGGTTTTTGCAGCAGATTATCGCTGAGCAAGCGACACTTCCTCAGCATGCGATTCATGGCATTACGGTAGAGGTTTATAACGGGCCGGGTCAATCAGCTGGCGCGAGTATCGCTAATATGCCATTTGTGAAAGAAGCGGTGCACGACGGGCGCGAAGATTAAACCAATAATCAAGATAAAAAGTAGTCCGCTAAAAAGCGCATAAAATCCTGCAAATAGCTTGCCGACGGAGGTGTGGAGAGGGGTTAAGGGTCCCATACCGGATAAAATCATGGAGGCATTGGCGAAAGCATCGATCCAGGACATCTCTTCGGTAAGATGATAACCGAGCATGCCAATGAATAAAGCGATGGTAATCAAGCATAGGCCGATACCCGTGCTTGTAAGGAGCCGCAGAATAAATCGATGTCTTGGGGCTAAAGGTTCATGAAATTTTTCAGTCATTTATCACTCTTTACTCAAAGACATGAGTTCACGGTTAATGGAAAAACTCAGCAAGGTGCGAACGATCACAATGATCGCCAGTAAGCCGACCGCATAATAATCTGGCGTGGTGGTCGTGCCGATTAAATCAGCCGCGACGATAAATTCCAAACCCAAAATAAGAATACGGCCTAAATTCAAGCGAATAGTATTGATTTTTTCACCTTGGGTAACTAATTGGCCTGACAGCAGATAATACAAATATTGAGCCAAAGCGACGATCACACCGGAGAGAATAATTAAGACCCCAATCGCTGAGACACTGCGTTGAACGATTAACAAGACGGTATGGAGAACCTGCCAATCCATGCTTTGTTCCCTCCTGACATGAAGATTTATTTTATCATAAACAAAACTTGGGTATAGTAAGGGAATTGCTCATTTTAACCTGGAGGCATGATGAACTGTTTAACGAATGAATGCTTTAAAAAACTGACGATTATTTTCTGGATGCTATGGTGGTTAGCGGCATTTTGGACAGATTTAAGCGGCGGTCTCGCACATCTTGGGGTGATACAAACCACGACGTGGATCTCTGATAGCAATTATCCTTTCCTCATCAACTCGCTGCAAATTTACCCTCTACCAACCTGGCTGCCGCCGCTTTTCTTTATCGGCATTGTGGTATGGCTTGCGATTTCCTTTTTCGCTTTCTTGTGGGCTTGTTTTGCATTGGGGCAGCCTAGCACTGTTTGGATGTCACGTGCACGAGCAGCCTATATCCTTTCACTTTTATTGTGGATGGCCTTCTTCCTGGCCGATCAGATGATTTTCAAATTTGATTTGGAAGAGAATCATATGGTGCAAGGAGGATTTGAATTTTTATGTTTCTTGGCATTATATTTATTGCCGTAAAAATTTTCCCTACAAACTATCTGGTACGTGGTACCAGATAGTTTTTGAGTAAAAAAATGCAAGAAGAAAAACAACAACTATTTATCATCTTATTAATTACCTTTATTGGATTTGTCGGTGCCTCCATCGCCTACCCGATATTTCCGCCGTTATTTTTACATCCCACACTAGGCTCGATTATTCCTAGCACGTGGAGTGATCACACACGAAGTATTTTACTTGGTGTTGCGTTAGCGGCTTATCCGTTAGGTCAGTTTATCGGCTCACCCATTCTGGGTGGTTGCTCTGATCGATACGGACGTAAACGCATTTTAATGTTCAGTCTTGCGGGGAGCATGATAGGTTATTTATTTACCGCTTTGTCATTGCAGCTCAATTGGATAGGGGCATTGCTAGCGAGTCGATTTTTAACAGGATTAATGGAAAGTAATCTTGCGATTGCACGCGCGATGGTGACTGATTTAAACAGCATTAGTAAATATAAAAGTTTTGGCAGAATTAATGGTGTAGCAGCGATTGGTTATGTGATGGGGCCAATATTAGGTGGATTTCTGTCGGAAAGAAATTTAGTTTCTTGGTTTTCGTTTGCTTTTCCTTTTTATTTAGCTACCTTTTTTTCGATTATCACACTCTTATTGGCTGCAAAAAAACTGACAGAGAAAAAACATGAAATCACTTATCCGATTGTCTCGATATGGCAGCGCTTTAATCTAATCGCACGAATTAAAGCGCTGTTTAAAACGAGCGTCAATTTAAAACATTTATTACTCATCAGTACCATTTTTACTTTTGCGGTGGATATTTTTTATGAATTTGGGCCAGTGTATTTAACTGGGCTATGGTCAATGACACCTGCAGGGATTGCGGTTTATAACGGCATATTATCGCTCACACTTGCGATTGGTAGCGGATGGCTCACGCATCGATTATCACTTTATTTTTCGGCTGAACGAATTATCATCATCGGCATGTTTATAACAGCAATGATACTTGGCTTGATGGTGGTTTGGCCGTCACTCATTTTTGCTTTCATCTTATTTGGTTTAGTGGGGTTAAGTATTGCGGTGGTAAATGTGAATATTACTATCCAAATTTCCAACACAGCAGATAAGTCTATCCAAGGTGAAGCGATGGGTACGCAGCTGAGTTTACGCATGTTAGGTGATGCGCTGATTTGTTTGGTGGGCGGGTTTGTGATTATTGCTTCCGTTGCGTTGCCAATAGCGGCAGGATGTATGATAGCGCTGATGGCGGCGGGGATGTATGGGAGAAAATTATGACTAAACCACCTTTTCACTTCATATTTAAGCCTGCCATTGAACCGCAACGAGCGCTTATTCATGGGTGGTTACAACAAGACTATATTCGTGAATGGATTCATGGTCAGGGATTGCAGAATACGCTATTGGGTTTGGAAAAGTTTTTTCAGCAAAAAACGCCGGATTCTCAGTCTACTATTACTCAACATTGGATTGGTTATGATGGCAATAAGCCTTTCGTTTATCTGCTAGTTTCTCCTGTCTTGAAGAGTGCAGATAATGAATATGCTAACTATAGCGAGATGGAAGGGCGGGCTATTACATTGGATATTTTTATTGGTGATAGGGAATATTTAGGCAAAGGTTTGGCGAGTGAGGTGATTAAAGCATTTTTGTTAAGCCAATGTTTGGATGTCGCTGAGGTTTTTATTGATCCAGAAAAGAGTAACAAGAGAGCGGTGCATGTTTATCAGAAGACAGGGTTTCGTATTGTGGGTGAATTTATTGCTGCGTGGCATCCTGTTCCGCATTATATTATGAAGCTTGAGATGAGAAATTTTGATGAAATAAAAATTGATATTTAATGGTGTAGCTAATGATTGGTATTGCAAAATACTTTATAATTAAGATGTAACCTGCTCTGCTTTTAGCATCAGGCATGCGAGACTGTACAAAGGTCCGCCCAGTACAGCCGGCCCAATGCAGAGACGACAATCTGCGTTGGAGCTGAGTTCAGGCCTCTTATGAGGCCTTTGGCGTGTATTCAATAGGCCTAGCACAAATTACTTGTCCTGCTTCATCATAAATTTTTTCCGGAAGCAAGCTTGCCGTTAAATGCTTTTGCTTAATCTTATTGGTTGTGACCTTACTGCGAATCTCTCGTGCAATCTGATAGCGATTAGGCGGAGTCAAAATTACAAGTTCTTTCTCAGGAAACGTATCCAGTACCAAATCAATAACCGGACATAAATCTGAATCCGCGGTAACAAGAAATGCTTTATCAAAGCCATCAATATGCGCTTGATGAAGCAAATGAATTGCAAAATTCACGTCACTCTGTTTTTCTTCATGCGCACACCATTGAGCACCACACGTTAAACATCGTTTTTGTTTCTCTTTAAAATGACCAATAACAGCTGTCACCCCCATAGCCTCTAACGCTTTAACATAAATCTGGTGACGCCGGTAAGAACCCTCCAACCAAGTAGGGTAGGCAGAAAAATAAAACACTGCTTCTAATTTCTCTTGTGTGGGTTTAATAAATGCTTCAGCTAGCTTTCGAAGGTTAAGCCATTTCAGATAATTCGCTTTTAAATCGGCAATAGCATGGTAAAAATTAAAACCATCTACAAAACACTTAATACGCTTCATTTATAATTCTTCAGCCCTAAAAATGAAAAAACCCGGCAGCACTGGCTAACCGGGTCCAAGAAGGCGAACCCTCTTGGGATGATCTACATAAATTATACCATAACGCCAAAAAACTCAATAAAGTTAACTAAGAATTAATTTATGTTGAACACACCAGCTTAACCAATTGATTAATCTACCGCTCCCTATGGGACTCGAACCCATGTTACCGCCGTGAGAGGGCGACGTCCTAACCACTAGACGAAGGGAGCATACAGAGGCTATATCTACTTTTCCAAACTCGTTTCCACCGGCCGTTCCGCGATACTTTCCTCACCCGGATACACCTGATCCCACCCCCACTCCGACCATGACCCATCATACAACGCATGCTCAGAATGGCTCATCAAATCCAAGACAAAATTTAAAATCGTCGACGTGATCCCTGAACCACACGTCGTCACAATCGGCGCTTGCAGATCTACCCCAATCCCAGTGAGTTGCTTGCGGATTTTGTCTATTGGCTTAAATCGTCCATCGGTTTCAAACATCGTCATATAGGGAAATGAAATACTACCCGGAATATGCCCAGCCCGCAGGTGAGGTCGATGTTCTGGGCCGCCAGCATAGCGGACTGGATGCCGTAGATCAACTGTTTGTTCCGTCGGATGATGTAAATTGGTCTTCATTTGCATCAACGTACGAATATGATGCGCTTGAAAATCCGTTAAGTAAGCTTTCTTAGCAACATTCCGTGGCTCGTCACTTTCTATTTTGCCACCATACCGCTCCCACGCCTGATAACCCCCATCTAAAATGTAAAGCTGCTGGGGGTTGTGGCCAAAACACTTAAACATCCAAAGTGCTCGGCAACTCGTGTGCAAATCACTATGATCATAAAAAATAATTTTATGATCATTCGTAATCCCTAACTCACTCACCAACTGCTGAATAATCGCCTCATCCCGCACCAGCATGTTAGGCAACGTGGTATGACGATCATTGAATGCTTCCAAATCTAAAAAACGCGCACCAATAATGTGGCTTTTTAGAAATTCTTCCTTGGCATGACGCCCTTCTGTCGGTAAGTGCCAACTCGCATCCAGCACCATCACATTCTTCTGACTTTTTCGGAGCTTATCTAATTGCGACGCATTAATTAACCAAGGCATATTCACTCATCTTCATAACCAGTAAACAAATACGAATAAAAATAACCACACAACATCCACAAAATGCCAATACCACGAAACCGCTTCAAATGCAAAATGATGCTCGGGTAAAAAATGGCCTTTGAGGGAACGAATTAAAATCACCGTCAGCATGATCACACCAATGCTTACATGCGCGGCATGCAACCCCGTTAAGGTGAAAAAGGTGGAACCATAAATACCACTCGCTAAGGTTAAGTGATAATGCAAATAGGCTTCTGTGTATTCATACGCCTGAAAACTTTCGAAGATGCAGCCTAATAAAATAGTAAAAATTAAACCGATAATTAACTGCTTATGCTTTCCCTTTTTTAATCCCCAATGCGCCCAAGTTACTGTGAGTGCGCTGCTAAGTAAGATGAAAGTATTTAAAGCCGGCAAGCCCCATGTGTACACGACTCTTTCCGGTCCCTGGAAAAGTTGCGGATTAGGATTTTTAAGCAACGGCCAAAGACTTTGGAAATTGGGCCATAAGTAATGATGCGTGGTCAAACCCGTGGTCAACATTAATTCCGTGGTAAAATCCACTGGCGCACCACCTAAAGTGGGAACGCTGAAAATACGTACATAAAAAAGTGCGAGAAAGAAAACACCAAATAAGGCAACTTCAGAGACAATAAACCATAACATGCCCCAGCGATACGTCTTATCCATTTGAGCACTATGCAATCCTGCTAAGCTTTCTTTAATCACATGACCAAACCAGCCAAACATCGTTGTCAGTAAAATTAAAATCCCAGCCACCATGATATAAGGGCCCCAAACACTCTCATGCAGGGTTTGCACTAAACCAAATACCGTGCAAAACAATCCCGTTGAACCGATGATCGGCCAAAATGAGGGTTCGGCAATAAAATAATGTTTCGTTGGTTCATATTTTTTTCGACGTGCTGTCATCATCTTTATCCCTTCCGTGATTCTTTGGGTGTTGCATCAAATAAAGTGTAAGCTAACGTAATAACGTGAATATTTTTCGGTAAATCCTTATCTACCTGAAATACTAACGCCATGTCCTTGCTTTCACGACCTTTTAATGTTTGTTGACGAAAACAGAAACATTCTATTTTATGGAAATGCCCAATGGCTTCAGGCGGTGTCATGCCAGGAATAGCTTGCGCGATCATCGCCTTATCCGTCATGTTTTTCGCATAAAAATAAACTTTCGCTTTCTCTCCAGGATGCACTACCATGGATTTTGCTTCCGGATAAAAATCCCATGGCATGCCCATGTGATTGGTAGCGGTAAATTGTACTATTACATCTCGCGTTAGATCCGCTGTCTTGGCTATTTGCGCAGAAGCAGCAGGAGTCGTCAATTCACCATTAGCAATCGAGGTATTAAGACCTATTTTTTTGCATAACATGCTATATAAAGGCACCATCGCAAAAGCAAATCCAAACATTAGAATGCCAACGATTCCGCCAATAATAAAAATTTTACGATGTGATTTCTGTTCCGTCATAATACTTTCTCGTATTTTTCGTCTATTTCATGATGCGTCGCTTTGAAGGTAGGTGGCGTGTTAAAGCTATGGTAGGGAGGTGGTGAATCTAATGTCCACTCTAAACCATGTGAGCCTTCCCAAACTCGCCCATCTGCTTTTTTGCCTTTGCCAAACACGGTGACTAGTACATTATACAGGAAAAGAAATTGGGCAAATCCGAGGATGAAAGCACCTATAGTTGCCATCATGTTAAATTCCGTGTATTGAACAGCGTAATCGGCAATACGTCTAGGCATGCCGGCTAGTCCCAAAAAGTGCATAGGGAAAAAAGTGATGTTAATTGCTATCACTGTTAACCAAAAATGCCACTTGCCTAATGTTTCGTTG
>SCTP01000111.1 GCA_004322325.1 Gammaproteobacteria bacterium
TCTCATCTTTGCCTTTTCTGAGAATAAAAATCTGATAGTTAACCCGTGTTTTATCATCCTCAGCTAACAACTCCTTGACTTCTTCCCGCAAATCTCTTAAGCTTTCGTTAAGGTTTTCAGAACTATTTTGACCAAATGATTGTCTAACGTCCATATAATACCTCCTCCTAAAAGTTTTAAGAAAATAAAACGCCTCGATTATGGTAAAAGAATTGTGTAAGATTGCAAGCGTTACATTTTTTGAATTGGAATAGCGTTATATGGCTGCTACAAGACCGTGGGGTTCTTACATCGTTTTAGACGAAGGACCTGCTTTTAAAATTAAACGCATCATCGTTAAACCTCAGCAAATGCTTTCACTGCAATCGCATCATCATCGTCATGAGCATTGGGTGGTGGTGGAAGGTGTAGCAAAAGTCATTAATGGTGAGCAAGAATTACTGTTAAAAGCAAATGAATCAACTTATATCCCCGCTGGCGCACGTCATCGTTTGGGTAATCCAGGGACGAGCGATTTAGTGATTATTGAAGTTCAAGTTGGATCTTACTTGGGTGAGGATGATATTGTCCGCTATGAAGATCAATACGGACGAGTGAATTAATACGCATTCTTATTCACAAATCCACGAAAAACGGTTAAGAAAATAATCTTCACATCAAATAACAGCGACCAGTTTTCGATGTAGTAAAGATCGTATTCAATACGTTTTTCCAAGCTCGTATTTCCGCGCCAGCCATTCACCTGCGCCCAGCCGGTAATACCTGCTTTCATCAAATGTTTATGCATGTAGCGTGGGATTTGTTCTTTAAATTGCTCAACAAAATACATCCGCTCCGGACGCGGACCAACAATAGACATATCACCAAATAAAACATTAATGAATTGTGGCAACTCATCTAAACTGGTACGACGCAAAAAAGCACCCACTTTGGTCGCACGATTTTCGCCTTCTTTCGCCCACACAGGGCCAGTGTTGGATTCTGCTCCCACTGGCATGGTGCGAAATTTTAACATTTCAAATTCTTTACCACTCCACCCTACCCGCTTTTGCCGATAAAATATCGGGCCGGGGGAACTCATTTTGACGGCAAGCGCAATAAGAATGAATAAGGGGGAAATCAATAATAAAATGAAACTGGCTAACAAACGGTCTTCGATGGCCTTCACGATTCGATTCATCCCTACCATTGGTGTCGTGCAAATGTTTAAGACAGGGAATCCGGCTAATTCAGCGATGGAGCGTTGAGAAAAATCGACGCCTAAGATATCTAAGGCGAATCGAATAGTCAGCGGTTGGTGTCTTAGTTGATATAAGAGTGCTTTGGCGCGCACTTCTTCACGCAAGGGAAAAGCGAGCCAGATTTCATCAATGCTGCCATGCATGCTGGCAATATAGTGATTAATATCGTCAGGGGTTCTTTCTACTTTTATACCACCGATGAGGCTGGGTTTATCTTCTGGAGCGTCATCAAAAATAGCGATGATGCGAAATCCCGTCCACAAGGATTGTTGCATCGTGTTGATCAGCTTTATACCCATTTCACCAACGCCGATGACGATAACGCGACGTTCATTCCATCCGTATAAGCGCATGAGGCGTAAAAATAACAGTAAGCAGCCCCGGCAAGAGATGAGTGATAGCACAGCGAATAATCCCCACCAGCCAAACCATTCGCGTGAGTAAGCTTCCCCTGTTTTGGTGATAAAGGCAGCGCCGGCTAATAACATAAAAAGGGCAAATAGTGCTTGTACTAAGCCGCTTACA
>SCTP01000112.1 GCA_004322325.1 Gammaproteobacteria bacterium
AATTTTTCTTCATGGGATAAACTTTTTTTATGGCTAATTAATATGAATTTATCTTCAATGTTGAAAGTGATCTTAGAAAGATACCCTTTAATGGTCTTGCTTAATTCTGCTATTCCTTCTTGGGAGGGTATTTTTTCGAGAAATTTATCAATGCTTATTTGAACATTGTCTAACTCTAATTTCCACTGTATGACATGTGCCCGATAGATTGCTTGATTCATTACTTCCTTAAATTCAGCCGATGTTTGTTGGAGATATAAGACATCATCGTTGATGATTTTTATTGAATCAAAGATCTTGTTAAAAAGCGATTCGATTATTTTAGGAGAGAGTGTTAGATACTCGCTTTGAAATTTCTGCCAAAGTTCCTGAATATTCTTTACATACTTATTAATTTCCTTAATTTCTGTTTTCATAATCCATTACACAAGCGGTTGTTTTAATATTTTCTCTAATATGCGAAGTGGTGAGCAAGAAGCATCATCCATCGCTTCAACGGGTAAATAAAAAGTTTGTTCTAACACATGCTGACCTTGCATGGCCGCATGCGAGACATGATCGGTTTGAACAATCCACGTACTGCCAGGAGGAAAACGAATTTCTTGCTGGGCTGCTTGCTGTTGATAGTGATCATCTGCTTTCATGCAATCATGTAGTTGCAGCATGTAATGATCATAGAGCGTACGATAGCTTTTGGTAATTTTTAACAAGCGAAGCGCGAAAGCACTGCCTGGAAAAGGTTTGCGGAGTTGAGGAATAAATCGATTCGCTACGGTTTCAAACGGCTCACCCACTCGCCACACGCGGTCTTCCCCTTGCGGATTAATATTACAAAACACACGTAAAATCCGCTTGCCTTGATTGGGAGCAGAAGGAAACGCATCAACGTGTAAACGTTTGTCATCTTTACGGTAAGAGGTTTTACGTTGACTGATTTGCACTGGGCGGAAACTCGTCCGCGCAAGGGTAAGTTGCTCTCGATAATGCGGCAGCAGCGCATGAATCAATTGTTGGGCATAGCGAGAAAAACGATCTAACATCGATTGTAATTGAATACGCTCTGCATCCGTTAAGCGCTGAACCCCCCACAGCTTGCGCAGCGTGGGATGATAACTCACGTTTTTCGCATGCGGATCCGCGATATCAGGTGAAAGAAAGAGATGCTCTTCGGGTAATAGCGAAAAGGCTAATGCTGGAAAGTATAGTATCTTACCGTGCTCTAAATTCTGAATAGCTTGCTGCCGCAAGCTATCAGAAAAAGCGTCATTCCATTCATGTGTTGCAAAAATTTCTAGCATAACTCAATTTTACTTCACATTATTAATCGCATTTTGAAATTCAGCTTGGCTCATGCTGCCCAATAAAGACATCAGTTCTGCTTCATTAGTCGTATCAGTTTTGCCAATAAAGTAAGTTGGGGTGGCATATAATTTCAAACTCTTTGCTAATTTCATATTAGCCTCCAGTTGGTGCGCCACCGTGGGGCTGTTGATATCTTTCTTCAAGCGAGCCATATTCAAGCCGACACTTTTTGCCACCTCAAACACTAATTCTTGGGTGAGTGGCTGATTGACTGTCATCAAGGCATGGTTAAATTCATAATATTTACCTTGCATGTTGGCAGCAATCGCTGCCTGGGCAGCGAATTGTGACATCGGGCCCATAATAGGGAAGTCTTTAAAGACGATGCGCACGTTGGGATTTGCTTTAATGATGGCGTTCAGAACAGGCGCCATTTTAATGCAATGTTCGCATTGGTAATCAAAGAAATCGACGACCGTAATCGTTCCCTTAGGGTTCCCCGCTATTGGATTATTGGGCTGATGCAATAGTTCATCTATCGTTTGCGCATGCGCTACGAATGACAATACGGTGAACAACAGTCCCATCGCAAACGAAAGGAAATTTTTATGCTGCCGTAACATGTTTAACTCCTTTTAGCTATTACTTACCTATTTTATCGATTGCATCTTGCAATTGCTGCTGGTTTAGCGCGCCTGGCAAGTAGCTGACGCCACCTTTATTTTGTACGGCATCGGATTTAGCAATGAAGAAAGCCGGTGTGCCGAACAATTTCAAATCTTGAGCTAATTTAAAATTAGTTTTGATTTGATTCGTGATGGTGGGGTCATTCATGTCTTTTTTAAGCTGATCAACATTCAACCCATTCTTTTGTGCAAGCTGGAAAATGAGATCAGGTGTTAAGGGTTGATTCACTGTTAGCAAGGCGTGACTGAAATCGACATATTTGCCTTGTTTATTGGCAGCGAGTGCAGCGCGAGCGGCTGTTTCAGACGCGGGGCCGCGGATGGGGAATTCTTTGTAGACGATTCGCACATCTGGATTGGTTTTAAGAATGGCTTCCATGACAGGTGCCATATCGACGCAGTGAGGACACTGGTAGTCGAAGAACTCCACAATGGTGATTTTGCCATTAGGGTTGCCGCCGACGGGATCGTCAGTTTGATGGAATAAAGCGTCGGTATATTTTGTGGCATGGAGCTGGGTTTGTTTGACTGTTTTTTGTGCGTCTTCAAATTGCTTACGTTGTAAATTTTGCACGGCTTCGACAATGACTTCAGGGTGTTGGACCAAATACTGATGCACGACGCTTTCAATCTGGGCACGTTGTTGAGGGCTGACGGCTGGAGTCGCTGTGTTAGCGGCATAAGACTGGGTGGCGAAGGCGATGAAGGCGGTAGCCAGGGCGGTTTTTGTGAAACGGGTCATGAAAAGTCTCCTTGTTGCAATTTAGAGATACGGTGGGGCAATCATAGCAAACCTAGAAGTGCGATTCTACGTTATTTATTAGCTAACCACTTTTCTATTTTTTCCAGGCGTTTTTCCTTAAGTTTGGCGGCCAGCGCTTGGTTTTTAAAGCCTTCGTCTATTAGTTTTTGAATATCAACGGATTTAGCAATTATTGCAGCGGTCATTAGCCAGCTTGCATCAAATGCTATTTGTTGCGAATCGGCAATTGCTTCGCAGACTTTTAGAAAAAGGTTGAACCGCGCTTCCCGACGAAAAATATCCAACGCACTCAATACCCCTAATAATTCTTTTGCCGTTAATGTTTTCGCACGTAAGGCTTCTTGATAATGCAATGAGGTCAATATCGCTAATTCCCGATATGCATTGGGTACACGATAACGATCACATAAAGCAGCAATATCATCTTTAGGTAGCGCGTGCAGTAAAGCGGCAAAACGTACGATAGTATCAGAAGTTAATTTTGCGGCGGCAATTAATGTGAGCATATCAAGAGGCGGAAATAAAATCGGTAGTGCATGACATTCATCCAGCACTTTAAAAAATTGCTCCGGATTTTTTTCCCCTAACGCCCGCTCTAATTCCTTCCACACTCGCTCCGCCACCAGCGCATTTACTTCCCCTGAGCTCACCATCTGCTGCATTAAAGCCACTGTTTCCGGCGCCACCTGAAACCCCAAATGCGCATACCGTCCCAAAAACCGTCCCACTCGCAAAATTCTCACCGGATCTTCTGCAAATGCCGGGGAAACATGCCGTAAGATTCCCCCCTTCAAATCTTTCTTCCCCCCATACGGATCAACCAGCTTCCCCTCCGGTGTCTCCGCCATGGCATTAATCGTCAAATCACGACGCCTTAAATCATCTTCCAAGGTCACCTCAGGTGACGTATCAAACGTAAACCCCTGATAGCCAGGTTTTACTTTGCGTTCCATGCGGGCTAAGGCATACTCTTCGTTGGTTTGGGGGTGTAAGAAGACGGGAAACTCTTTGCCAACTTGCTTATAACCCAACTTCAACATATCGTTAACCGTGGCGCCAACGACGACCCAATCTCGTTCCTTAACAGGCAAGTCGAGCAATCGATCGCGAACAGCACCACCAACTAAATAGATTTTCATGAAAAGAGTACCATGCAAAAAGTGAAAGAAAATAATTCAGAAACACGGTCTGGCCTAGTGGTTTCTTACTTCGGCAATAGTGTGGCAGTTGAAGCCGAGGATGGGCAAGTATTTCAATGCCATTTACGCCGTAATCAAGAGCTGCCAGTGGTGGGTGATACGGTACGCTGGCAGTTGGAAACGGGAAATACAGGCATCATCATCGCTATTCAACCTCGTCGCTCGTTACTGAGCCGTGGCGATGGCCGTGGTCGTTCTAAGCCGATTGCTGCGAATCTGGATACCGTGGTCATTGTGATGGCTCCTCCCCCGATTTTTTCGGAATATTTGATTGATCGTTATCTTATTGCGGCAGAATTGCTGGGTATCCAGCCGGTCATTGTCTTGAATAAGACGGATTTGCTAACAGACATGACTCGGCCAGATGCCGAAGGGCGCTTAGCCAGCTATCGCCAGATTTCTTATCCTGTCGTGCAATCAAGTATTTACCTTCCCGCCGGTTTGCAAGAAGTGGCTGGGCATTTGCAGGGGAAAACGTCTGTCTTAATTGGGCCTTCGGGAGTGGGAAAATCGTCGATTATTGCCAAACTGACAGAGGGAGAATCGATTCGGATTGGCGACGTCAGTAGTAAAGGAGCGGGTAAGCATACGACGACGGCAACGCGCTTATATCACTTACCGAAAGGAGGGCATTTAATTGATTCGCCTGGGGTGCGGGAGTTTAATTTATGGCGGATCAGTCCGCAGGAAGTGTTACGAGGGTTTCGGGATTTCCAAGTGTTTATAGGCGGCTGTAAGTTCCGTGATTGCCGGCACGTTGTTGAGCCTGGCTGTGCGGTGCGAGCGGCGGTGGAACATGGTAAAATCAGCGCCGAACGTTATGCGAGTTATCAAGAATTAATGAAAGAAGCTGAAGAACATGAAAACAGCCGCTATTCTCACTGATACCTTACCCGAACATTTTCGCCGCGTACGCAGTTTTGTCCGGCGAGATAGTCGTCGTACGCCTGCGCAGGAGCGGGCTTATACGGCGCTGTGGCCGCGTTTTGGGCTGTCGCTTAAGCAAGGGCAGGTGGATTATTCACAGGTTTTTGGCCGCGAAGCACCGCGCTTGTTGGAGATTGGTTTTGGTTCAGGCCAGTCATTATTGGCGATTGCGAAGAGGCAGCCAGAGAAAGATTTTATCGGTATTGAAACGCATAAGCCGGGGATGGGGGCGCTATTGCTGGGGATACAGCAGCAAGCGGTGGAAAACATTCGATTGTATGATGTAGATGCAGTAGAAGTGCTAGCGCAATGTATTCCTGAGGCGAGTTTGGATGGCGTGCAAATCTTTTTCCCTGATCCTTGGCAAAAACGACGGCATCATGCTCGCAGGCTGATTCAGCCAGCATTTGTGAGCCAGGTGATAGCGACATTGAAGCCAGGCGGGACGCTGCACTTGGCGACGGATTGGCAAGATTATGCGATTCATATAATGCGGGTGTTGTCACAGGAAGCGCGATTGGTGAATGTGGCGGGGGTAGGTCAGTTTGCGGCGCGTTCGCCTTATCGACCGGTAGTGACTAAATTTGAACAACGGGCTGAGCGTGAAGGGCGTGCGGTATGGGAGTTGCAGTTTGCGCTAGACAAGACGAATCCGCTCCCTTAAGCTGATACGCGACTTATAAAAATCCTGGGGAAAAATAAAATGAAAAAAAGGATACGCCATTACCTTGCTGTCGCCCTGACTTTAAGCGGCGTTGCAATCAATGCTTATGCGGTCGCGCCGGGGTTTTATATCGGCATCATGGGTGGCCCCGCGACAAATAATGCCAAAGAAACGACAGTCCAAGCGCCTGATGATCAAGATAATTCTGCTAATACGAATACCAGTCCTGTCACCTTTAAGCCCAAATCAAATCAATTTGCCACCCGTGTATTCATGGGTTACAAAGTCAATCCTTATGCAGCGATCGAAATGGGTGGTAGTTACTACTCAACAATTCGCTATGAAACAAAGACAGGCGATAACACCTGCGGAACGCCTTCAATTTCACTCGGGTCTGTGGATTTAGTCGGTAAAGGTTCTATTCCATTAGGTTGGTTTGAAGTCTATGGAAAAGCAGGGGTGGCGGGTGTTTATCAACATACATCGGGTGCTTTAGATAGTTCTAGTGATATAACCATTACTTACTCAGATGGCACGACAGCCACCGTAAACTCATGCTCCAAATCCAGCAGCACCACCCAAGCTCGTGGTACCGCCAGTCTAGGCATAAGCTATGATCTTTCCCAAAATGTAGTGGCGGATATTTCTTATAATCGTCTCTTTACCAGCGGGGATACAGGCGCCATCACCACGTATGCTCTCGGTATTTCTTATCATTTTGTTGATAAGTATTGCGGACAATTTTTGTGTGATGATTAAAGCGAATTGGCAAACCGTGTTTTTTTGCTATCTTGTTCGATTTGTATTGTTTGTATATTAAATGTAGAAATGATCTCGTCGACATTTTGTGTGATCATATTGGAATTGATTAGCCATTGTGGTTCATTCGTCGGAGTAGGGATTGATGTTGTTGGGTTGTTCATTGAGCCTTGTTGTACCACCGCCGATACATTGACATCAGCAGGAGCCGATGGCAGTACAATGGTTTCAGATGGTTGCGGTAAGTTAAAGTTATTAAATGTCATTTTTACGCCATTAACGGTAACAATATTGCCTTGTATGCTATAAGAAGAAACATTGAATTGGACACTATCATTACCGCTTAAACTTTGGATGATATTAAAGCCGCTAAAGTAGAAAGGATCGTTCACATAACCTTGATTAGCCCCTGTAATAACAACCGTATTGGTTTTATTCGGTAACACTAATGTATTGTTAGCCGTGTTATTCACGACATTATTGATGTTAAGAAAATTAGTAATGATATTCCCTTGGTTATTCGCTATACCCTGATATAACGTCGGCGATAAAGCAACATTCACGCCAGTTACATAGTTAGTATAATTTAATGTGTTAGTATTTAACGCAGATCCACCATTTAAAATACCGCTTAAACTCGCTCCATTTGCAAAGGTAAAGTTATTATTACTGTTACCCGCGGTGAGATTTTGAATATTACTGAAATTAAAGATGCCATTTACACCAGTATTGGCGGCCGTGATCGTCCAATTTTGTGCAGCACCTGTTTCAAGTGTGAGTGTATTATTCACTCCACTACCGGTGATGCTGGCATTATTTAATGCGAATGTACCATTGAGATTAATAGTGCTGCTATTAATCGTTACATTTTGACTACCGCTCATGCCATCTTCTACCGTCAGCGTCGGAGCGGTTAAAGTTATGTTCGAGCTTAAGATCACAGGATCAGTTAAAGTAAGATTATTATTCGCCGTCAGGTTGCCACCTAAAGTAAGGTTACCATTAATCGTTAAATCGCCGCTGCTAACAATAGAAGCACCATTTTGCACGATGACACCAACGGTGCCTCCTTGTAATGTCATGCTGGCGCCATTGGAAGAAGAGAGTGCGCCGGTGACGGTGATTAGGCGATTAGCCGAAAAAGTGGTGGTCGTCACGACGTTTAAATTGCCAAGCGATAAATCTAAGCCATTTCCTTGTAAAGTAATGTTCCCAGCACCAATAACAGGTGATGTGTTTAATGCTAATCCACCGCTTAATGTTAAAACGCCACCGCTGCCAGGAGAGGTGTTGATGATGCTATTGACGATAAGTGGTGTTGCTGTGCCAGCGGAATTATTAGCAGCCGTGAGCGTGACAGCACCACCATTGGTTGTGATGTTGCCGTTTATTGTTAAGTTACGTGCAGAAGTATCAGGGGATAAGGTGGTAAATGCAATGTTACTACCGGTAGTAGAGAATGAACCACTCAAGGTGAGTGCTCCTGTATTGGTAATTGTTACATCACCACTCGATTGGTTCGTTCCTGTAATAGTTAATGTGCCTGTATTCGCAATAGCAACATTGCCACTGCCACTATTTGTTATATTTAAACTGCTTATCGTATTCGCATTATTTAACGTGATGCCATTGGCTGTGTTTAAAGTTAATAATGCCCCGCTTATGATAGCAGCGCCTGTTTCTTGTATTGCCCCGCCTGCAGTGAGGCTAATATTGCCTGTCGTGCTTAAGTTATTTGCAATCACAATATTGTTATTTGTACCGGTGTTTGTTGCCGTAAAGCTGCTGAGTGGATGCGTTCCGCCAATCACACCATTTAAGGTGATGGCACCTGCACCCGAATTGAGGGTAAGTGAATGAGGGGTGGAAGTAGTACTATCAACTGTTGATCCAAAGGTGATATTGCTATTTGTTGTCGCGAGTGTGGTATTTGTACTTAAATTAACAGCATTATTATAGGCTTGTGAGCCAGCCGTCGTGATTTGACTGGTGTTGATGACGGTTGTACCAGCGTTAGATACTAAACTCAGTGGTGCGGTGACGCCACCGATAATACCTTGCAACGTGAGTGTACCCGCACCCGCTAGCGTCAAGTTACCTGCGCCATTGATAGTGCCACTTAGCGTGAGAGCATCAGCCAGTGCGGTGGTGGTAATGGTGGCATTTGATCCTAACGTAATATTACCTGCTACTGTATTACTTCCTGCTGCTGTTAATGTACCACCTAAAGTGAGAAGATTGCTGATACTAATATTACTGATATTTAACGCAGCACCTGAATTAACGATAATCGTACTGGTTCCTGCGCTATTATTATGGGTCATGGAAATAGCTCCAGCATTAATAGTCGTACTTCCCGAATAACTATTATTTCCAGATAAGGTAAATGTTCCACTGCCATTTTTAGTGATACTACCCGTGCCGCTGATCACACCGCTGAAAGTAGTTGCAGCATTACTTAGCAGAGTGAGTGTTGCTGAACCCAGTGTAATGTTACCTGCACCAGAAATAGAATTGACTGTATCATTGTTATTATTAAGTGCAAACGTGGCGCCTGCAGCAACTGTCACATCACTGGTATTCGGAATAGCATTCGCTGCACCCAATCGCAACGTCCCTGCATTAATACTCGTGGTGCCGGTATACGTATTAGCGGCTGATAGCATGAACGTGCCATTACCATTTTGAGCAATCGAACCCGCACCGCCTAATACCCCGCTTAAAGTAATGGTGCCAGTGGTATTAGTGATATTCAGTAAGCTGCCGCTACTGCCAAATAAACCATTGCCGCTGAATGTGATGCTATTCGCACCGCCGAGAGTGGCTGTGTTACCGCTGCCAATGATAAAGGTGTTGACTATTGGGTTGGTAACAACAGCAACAGAAGCCAGCAACGTGCCGCCATTTAATGTTAAGACACCTGTACCTAATGGGTTTACAGGATCACTTGCAATTTGCAAGGTGCCGCTATTTAAGGTGATTGCGCCTGCGCCAGAAATGCCATTGAATGTGGTGGTCCCGGTATTGGCGAGTGTTAACGTGCTACCTGTTCCTAAACTACCGCTATTGTTAAAAGTAATATTTTGCGAACCATTAATCGTCGGCGTTGCATTATTGGCTACAGCAAAGCTGCTATTACCTAATGTGGTTGCTTGATTAATGGCTTGGAATGTTCCACCATTCAAATTGAAAACGCCAACACCCAATGGATTCGTGGCATTATTCGCTTGTAATGTGCCACCCGTTAAAGTGGTTGCTCCTGAATGCGTATTGCTTCTAGAAAGGATCAATGTACCTGCTGATTGAGAAAGATTACCTAATCCACTTAATACACCACTCAATGTGGTGGTAGCGGAATTACTAACAGTTAAAGTAGCACCGCTATTTAATGCACCATTGCCACTCAGCGTAAGATTATTACTGCCACCTAATATGGAACTAACAGCAACCGTGAAAGCATTATTGATGGCAATGCTGCTATTTGATGCTACTGTGCCTCCATTGAAGATCAACGTGCCTGTTCCAATCGCCGCATTATTCCCAAGTGTTAAAGTGCCAGCGGTGACAG
>SCTP01000113.1 GCA_004322325.1 Gammaproteobacteria bacterium
TGAGCTGAAAGCACTAACCCTTGTTGAATAGCAGCATGAAGTGTATGAATTTCACGCGCAAAAGTGGATAAGTCAGGTTTAGGTAACTGGTGACCGAGTTCATTTTGTAATTGATAATACACACTGCCGCCACATTCGTCTTTGCGTTCACCAATTAAAAATAAAGTCGATCCTGCTTGTTTTAAATCGTACGTCAGTGCCTTACTCACATCGGGCATGGAACCTAAGCAACTAATCATTGGACTGGGTGGAATAGCGCCTTGGGCTGATTCGTTATAAAAAGAAACGTTCCCAGCAATAATCGGCAATGTCGCTTCAGGATGATCTTTCATCGTCATCGCTTTGCAAGCATCAGCAATCCCACGCACGGATTCCACAAATTCACCCATTTGCTCGGGTTTTTCAGGGTTACCAAAGCATAAGCAATCAGTGATCGCAAGCGGTGTTGCGCCGACTGCTGTAATATTACGCACAGATTCACACACCGCATTGACCGCTCCCCAATAAGCATCAATTTGGTTATAACGTGGATTATGATCGAGAGATAAAGCAATGCCTGTTTGGCGGATTTCTTCTGGATATTGATCTTCATTAAACGGTTGCATCACCCCCGCATCCGCCCAGCCTGCTTCGATGACTGTTCGACCTTGCACTTGCTTATCATACGTTTCGATAATAGGCGCGCGTGAGGCGATATTTTCATGGGCTAATAACGCTAATAATACTTCATTGTAATTGGTTAAAGGCGAGAAATGCGGCTCTTTGGTAGCAGCTGTTTTTACTGTATAAGGACGATCGTAGACAATTCCTTTGGTGATGTCTTCAGCTTTGGCACTAATAATTTCTTTATCTTGATGTTTAACGACGTATAACCCATCATCACGCGTTTTACCGACTACCGCCGCACAGGCTCCTTCTGAGACGCGAGGTAAAGCAAAGGTCTGATTGTAGTGGGTAAGAATCATCTCTACTAATTCAGGCGGCACTACCCACATAAAACGTTCTTGTGTTTCTGAACATAAGGTCACAGCAGGGAGTAATTGAGACATGCTGGTAGGAATTTTTTCAATTTCAATCTCAGCCCCATAACCACCCGCTTCCGCTAGCTCGACACTCGCGCAAGCGATGCCGCCCGCCCCTAAATCTTTGAAGCCAACTTTATCTAACAGATTTTTTTCGCGTAGGTGTTTAAATAAAGCATAGTTAGCTTTAAGCAAATGCCGCTGTAAAAAAGCATTGGGTTCTTGAACCGCCCCTTTGTTTCGCTCTTGATGTTCTTCTTGCAATGTCGAAGAGGCAAAACTCGCTCCGCCAAAACCACTGTTATCGGTCGGTTTACCCACGAGGATAAAAACTAAGTCTTTCGCATTCGCGGGCGCGTAAGAATGAATGATGTGATCTTCCCGAACCACCCCTAACGTCACCACCGTGACGAGGCAATTTTCGTTATAAGCCGGGTCGTAATATACATCGCCCGCTAAATTGGGAATACCCAGCGGATTGCCATAGCCCGCAATACCGCCAACGACGCCATCGTGAATCCAATGGGTTTTGGAACGCTCAATATCCCCAAAGCGCAAACTGTCTGCCACCGCAATCACCTCGGCGCCCATGCAGCAGACATCTCGCACGTTTCCCCCCACCCCCGTCGCAGCTCCTTCAAAGGGCACGATTTGCGAGGGATGATTATGCGACTCATGGCTTACCACCACCCCATAGCGCTGCCCTTGATGATCTATTGCCACCGAGACAATCCCTGCATCTTCTTTGGCTCCCAAAATGACATGCGGACCTTGCGTCACAAACTGCTTTAAATGCTTACGGCTGCTTTTGTATGAACAATGCTCAGAGCCTTGAATAGACCATAATATACATTCAGCTAACGTTGGCGGGCGTTTGAGTAAGACTTGCTGGATAGTCAGCGCTTCTTCTGCCGTGAGATTAAGATGGTATTGTCGCAAAACTTGGTCAATCGCCTCAGAAGAAAGTGGAGAAAAATCGATAGTCTCAGGTAGTTGCTGCATCATCGTCGCCCAGTGTTAATGACTCAATGGGGGCATAAGATAACGGGGTTTGGATAAAGAATCCAGTATTAGGGATGATGAACAGCTAGTATCGGCTGTTCGATATATTTAGGAGCACTCTGAGAAGATCGTGTTCCCACCCGACTGAATAACCCAAAAATCTGCTTTTTAACTTCTCCTACTTTATCTATCCCCGCCGGTACCAGCTTGGACACCAGGAGAGAAGCAAGGGTCGTCGCACAACCAGAAACAACCGTAGCAATGATAGTAGCTACAGGTTTGATGACCGCTCTACCCAGCAGCGAACCGAAGGGAATAATATTGCACAATCCCCATACCACACCACTAGCAAAGTTAGTCGCAAATAGCTTGGCAAGCTCGGCAGGAGGGGTCTTGACTCGGCCATACGTTTTTTTATCTTCGTCTATTTTGGAAAGCACAGCTGATACACCCTGGAACAATCCCGCAAAAACCGCCAATATTCCTGGCGCCCAAAAGGACACGGGCGTTGCACTAAGCGCTGCTATCACACATCGGCCTATGGTAAAACCTATCTCCCATGCCACCATGTTAAAACCAGCACTTTCCACGAATTCCCTACATTCATCAAAGATGGCATCACAGATAACAGGCGATATTTCACCACCTAAGGCATTTTTATAAGCGAAGTAAGTTAGTGGCGCAACAATCGCCCCCATCAGTAGCGGCAAAATAATAGGATCGGCAAGGTTATCGATAGGATACTTGGTGCCGATTGCAGCGCTAGCCGCCCCTCCTGACATTTGCCATAAACCATCTAATAGCGGTACTTTGATATCTTTTAAAAGGCTTGGTAAACGGATACGAAGGTGTTTCTTATAGTCGCGCTCAAACTCTTCGCTATCGATTTCATAATAATGGTAATGAGGGTTAGACAGGGAAGAGGCATTTTGTTGAAAATACCAATTATTTGATTCAACGTCGTAATAGAGATAGTAACAATTTTGATTTAAGAGGGCCGGATCAAGCACGCGAGCTTTTTTTTTGATAAGAGAATCAAACTCATTAGAGTTTAAAATCTCTACTGGAAATTCTACCCGCTTACTCATCATGACTCGCTCCACCTTCTCGTTATAATGGCTATTTTAACCGCAACAGCTTAACTGAAGCTTAAATAGTACTTATATCGGATTTACTTTCATCATGATATAGGGATTATAAATCTCTGTTTTAAAACTAAATTTTTGATAAAGCCCGTGCGCATCTTCCGTCATTAAAAACCAACGGAAAATGCCCCGTAATTGATGATGATCGAAAATATATTTTAATAGTGCCTGACCCACCCCTTTTCTGCGATGGGGTTCATCAATGAATACATCCCAAAGAGAAGCAAACTCGGATCGATCACTAATGACGCGCGCAAAACCGACTTGTTTGCCCTGGTAAAAGACAGAAAAACACAATGAGTGCTCGATGACCAGCGGAAAACGCTCTGGCGGTAAGCCGGTTGAATAACGGGAAGGGATACAAAGTAAATTGTACAAATATTCCAAATCTACCCTTTTCTTGTCTGCGGTAAAGACGTAATCACCGAATGTGTTGTCTGGGTAAACTGCTCTAAGCGCCATGCTTAATCTGCTCTTTTTTGACCTACAGCGTCTCCTGAAGTTAACATACCTGAAACGCGTCTTTACAGCAATCATTACTGTCTTAATCTGAGTGAAGGAGAAATCGGTGGCCAAACCTAAGCTAACTTTTTGCTGTCAAACCTGCGGTACGCTTTATCCGAAATGGACTGGCCAATGTAATGGGTGTAATGAATGGAATACGATTGTGGAAGAAGTTAACCAACCAGCTGCCCCCTCACGCTTTCAAGGGTATGCCGGCACGGAAACCGTCATCACGCGAATGGCGGATGTGACGCTGAATGAAGATATCCGGCTTAGTTCAGGTTCCCAGGAATTAGACCGCGTATTAGGCGGCGGTATCATTATGGGATCCGCTATTTTAATTGGCGGCGATCCGGGGATTGGCAAGTCAACGATTCTGCTGCAGACGGTGGCACATTTGAGCCAGGAGTCAAAAGCGCTCTATGTGACAGGGGAAGAATCGCCACAGCAAGTGACGTTACGTGCTCGGCGGTTGGGGTTGCCAGAAAAGCATTTATGGTTGCTTGCTGATACACACATCGACACGATTTTGCATCATGTGCAAAAAGAAAAGCCGCGGATTCTCGTCATCGACTCGATTCAAACGATGCACACCTCTCTGCTTTCTTCAGCACCCGGCTCCGTCGGGCAAGTGCGAGAAAGTGCGATGCAATTGGTGAGTTATGCCAAGCAAACAGGAACAGCGTTATTCATTGTGGGTCATGTGACAAAGGAAGGAAGTTTAGCGGGACCACGAGTGTTGGAGCACATGGTGGATACGGTGCTTTATTTTGAAGGGGAGCAAGATAATCGGTATCGCATTATTCGTGCGGTAAAAAATCGGTTTGGTGCGGTCAATGAGCTGGGTATTTTTGCCATGACGGAAAAAGGCTTGCGTGAAGTGAGCCACCCTTCGGCGATTTTTCTTTCTCGTTCTGCCCAAGAAGTACCAGGCAGTATTATTACGGCGACGAAAGAAGGCTCACGGCCTTTGCTGGTAGAAGTACAAGCCTTGGTGGATCAGAGCCACATGGCGAATCCGCGTCGATTATCCGTTGGATTAGAAACGCAGCGGCTCTCCATGTTATTAGCCGTGATGCATCGGCATAGTGGGATTGCCACGCATGGATTAGATGTATTTTTAAACGTGGTGGGTGGCTTACAAATTTTTGAACCCGCCGCTGATTTGCCGGTGATTTTTGCTGTGTTATCGAGTTTTCGTAATCGTCCACTGCCGCAAGATTTGATTGCTTTTGGCGAATTAGGTTTAGCGGGTGAAATACGTCCCGTACCTGGCGGACAAGAACGCTTAAAAGAAGCCGCTAAGCACGGCTTTAAAACCGCCATCGTGCCGCAAGCGAATGTCGGAAAAAATAAGCTGGAAGGAATGAAGGTGTTACCGGTACAATCCTTAAAAGAAGCGATTACTTATTTTGAAAATTTATGAAAAAAATTACTTTTTCTACTTTACTGCTGTGTAGCATGATGTCGAATAGCCTAGCATCTTGGACATCCGATGCATTGAAATTACAACGAGAAATTGATCTCAATGCCCCCTTTAATGAAACCACGTTTATTGCCACGCATAACTCTTATAATTCGGCCAGTTATGCCACACCTAGACGAAGCTATGTTGATCCTAATCAATTACTTTCTGTTTACGATCAACTCAACGCGGGTGTACGCAGCATTGAATACGATGCGCATTGGACAATGAGTGAGGATGAGCAGCATAAAGACATTATGCTTTGTCATGGGACGGATAAAAATCTGGGGTGTAGTCCGTTTGATCGCCCTATCGCGGAAGGATTACAAGAATTACGCGATTGGTTGCATGCTAATCCAAACGAAATTGTTTTACTGTATATTGAGCGGCATCTTGATGGGCATGAATCCCAACTGGCTTCTGAATTAGATACTTATTTAGGTGATTATATTTATAAACCGAATACCACCACCTGTACGGCGATTCCGAGCTCTCTCACTAAAGCAGCCGTACTGCGTGCAGGTAAGCAATTGTTGATTGTCACGAAAGGATGCGAGGCAGACGCGCCTAGTTGGAATCAAGTAGTATTTGCTGGTATTGGTGAAATTGCCTCTGATCCTTATTCATTTATTGATGCTAATATTACTGACTTTACTAGTTATCCTGATTGCGGAAAATCGAATATTTTTTATCGCGATCCAGACCATACTAGTTTATGGCGTATTTATGAAGATAGAACGAAATTATCGAATGCGGTTCATACAGAGAAAAAATTAACAGATAGTGAGATGCAAGAACTTATGCGCTGCGGGATTAATTGGCCAAGCATGGATATGCTAAGTGCTGATGATTCACGATTGACGGCTGCCGTATGGAGTTGGGCAATGAATTATCCGCAAGAAGGCCATGGGCAATGTGCGCTTTATCAAGCGGGTGAGGGCATGCAAAATACTTCGTGCAATCAAACAGCAGTGGGTTATGCGTGTCAGGAAGAGAATTCACATGTACTGCAAGCGATTACAGCGGTGGGCACGTGGCAGCAAGGGGAAGCATTTTGCCAAGCATTGGCGGGAAAGAGTTGGCATTTTGCAGTGCCGGTGAATGGGTATCAGATGGGTGTGTTGAAAGATGCCATGGCAAGCATGGCATTGAGCACAGTGTGGTTAAATTATCGAGAAGATAATACAGGAAAGTGGACAGCGGCATAGTGAATCATCTTTCCGGACTAGTCGGGCTAGGCACATGGCACATATCATCTATATTTAATTCTTCTATGTTTAATGGAGTATTTGGAGAACAAGGTTTGAAGAACATCAAGCTAAAATTAGAGTTAAAAATATTACTATCATGGAGTAATTTTTGGAAATCCTCTTGATGCTCTGTAATAAATTCATCAGCTTCTTTGGGATCAACACAGAAATTCGCCTCATTCGCTATGACGTTTGCAGCAATAAAATTCTCAATTAACTCTTGCAAATTGGCATCGATACCATTCAAATGAATTCTTAGCCAGTCATTACCATCTTCATGTATTTCAACAAGACCCTGATGTTCCATTTCCTTCAGTGCCTCATGCAGCTCCTTCACGGAATATTCCTCACTCATTATTACTGCAACCTCTTTATTCTTCAGAAACTTATATTCACGCTGGACTTTTTCCCAATTAATAATAGGCTCTTTTACTAGAGTGGTTGTGCCCTCAGCTATCAACTCAGAGAGAAAAACTTGATCAGATGCAGTTTTATTTTTTTCTTTAGAGCGCAATATCTTTCTTCCATCCTTATCTACAATATCCCTTCGGGTTATCAATTCATCCACCACCACAACCAACAGCTTCTTTTTAAGAGAAAACATGTCTCCCCTCGAAATGACCACTGTATTCTCTGATTTTTTCCATGAACTCTCTAAAGAATGATATTTACCTTTTTTATACTGTGATTTCCGCTTTTTTAAAGTATCCATAAATGTAGCTGGGTCGTGGCAGCGCATTGTTACGGTAATGTCATCCCACGAAAGAATAGTAATTGTTTTATCAATCACTGATTTCCTCTCATCTGTAGCGACCACTCTTTGGATAGCCGCTTCTAAAGAAGGGGGTAAACTATTATCATTACTATTATTTGATATAATCTTGTAATAAGCTAATAATTCCCTTTTAACGAAATCAAAAAATGCGTTTTCCGCCTCAAAAAAATCCTTATTCCGGTTAACTATCAAGACAAATTGACCTTCTTGTTGTGCATTCAACCACAAAACTCTAACGTGCGGTTGATAAATACCTTCTTTATAATTTTTAAGTCGAGTACTGAGATGTTCTTTAAATTTTCTTATTTCATTCTTTTGTAAAAGAATTATTTCATCGCTACTGAACGTGATTGTAACGACATTCTTATTTTGTTTATCGCATTTTTTTTGTACCCAAGCATTAATGGGTGTAAATAAATCGACATCGCTTTGACAGAAAACCTGTATAACATCACCTTCCATGGATAGCATCAAATCACTAGGAAATAATGAAGCATTAATCATTTTTTGTAGACTAGTAAGGAGAGACATTAATTTCTGGTTAACATGCTCTATACCTATATCCATCTTTAACAACACAACATTTTTTATTTCACATGTTACTTTCACTTGCTCCCAATCAAAGATGACGGTCTTCTTAACTACTTTGGTTCTTTTCTTGGGTTGTTCTAAATCAGTTGCAACACTCTTATTTCGTTTTTTATGGATTGACGTATGCATAAATTGACCTTGTTATTTTTTATATATCTTTTATATATCTTATATTAATTATTAATACCCCTTCACTTCCACCTTCGGCCGCGGCGTCATGCGCGTTAAGATTTCATACGCTAAGGTATTGCTATGACGCGCTACTTGCTCAACTGGCAATCCTTTACCCCACAAGGTAACCGGATCACCTACTTGCGCTTGCGGCTGGTTACGCAAATCTACCGTCAGCATATCCATCGACACTCTACCCACTAGCGGGCAAAGTACCTCATTCACTAGAACCGGCGTGCCATTTTGCGCAAATTGCGGATAGCCATCACCATAACCGACGCCCACTACCCCCACAGCCATATCTTCCGGCGCCACCCACGTACCGCCATAACCCACTTTTCCACCTCGCTTCACGTGAGTAATTGCAATGAGCCGTGACCACAGCGTCATCACAGGTTGCAAATCGTGGTCACGTCCCGTGACATTGGCAAAGGGAGAAGCTCCGTATAGCATCAAACCAGGACGAACCCAATCGCCATGCGCCTTTGGCCAAGCCAGAATACCTGCTGAATTGGCTAAACTGCGCGGACCAGGTAAATGGGCAACCGTTTGGGTAAAGCATTCGACTTGGTGGAGAGTCGCAAGACTATCTACCACATCCGCTTCAGCAAAATGCGTCATCAACCCAATCGGTTTTTTTACCGCAGGCGCTGCCATGAGACGCTCATAAATCGTTTCTATCTGAGCAGGATCGATTCCTAAACGATGCATGCCCGTATTAATCTTGAGCCAGATCGGAAAAGGCTGATCCACTTGCGCTTTTTCTAGCATCTCCACGTGCGGTAAATGATGCACCACGAGTGTAAAATTATTCCTCGCTGCTTCTGCGATTTCATCGGCATAAAATAAACCTTCGATCAATACAATCGGCTGTTGTATGCCTGCTTCTCGCAATCGTATTCCTTCTTCCAGTGAAGCCACACCTAGCGCATCCGCTTGGTGTAGCGCTTGCGCCACTGGCACTACGCCATGACCGTAAGCATTCGCTTTCACCATCGCGATAATGGATCGGCCCGGCGCAATGGCACGTACGCGCTCAAGGTTATGCTTGAGTGCACGGGTATCGATGGTCATGAAAGTGGGACGGCTCATCGGCGTTAATACCCTGGTTGACGGATGAAATTTTCGAAACAGGTGTATTGCCCCATAAACGTCAAACGGACTTTGCCGATCGGGCCGTTACGTTGTTTAGCAATGATAATTTCGGCGGTGCCTTTATCAGGGGTTGCTTCATTATAAACCTCATCACGATAAATGAAGGCGATGAGATCCGCATCTTGTTCAATTGCACCGGATTCGCGTAAATCAGACATGACGGGACGTTTATCAGCACGTTGTTCCAAACCGCGATTGAGCTGGGATAACGCAATCACGGGGACTTTTAATTCTTTCGCCAATGTTTTCAGCGAGCGAGAAATTTCTGAAATTTCTGCTGTACGATTTTCGTTAAAGCCAGGGACTTGCATCAATTGTAAATAATCAACAACGATTAAACCTATCTGCCCATGCTCTTTCGCCACACGCCGCGCTCTTGCGCGCATTTCTGCGGGACTTAACGCAGGGGTGTCGTCGATAAAAAGTGGCGCATCAGATAACATGCTGACCGTGGAACTAATACGCGGCCAATCTTCGTCGGAGAGCTTGCCCGTACGAATGCGTAATTGATCAATGCGGCACAGCGACGACAGCATACGCATGACGATGGCTTCACCTGGCATTTCCATACTGAAGATTAAGACGGGTAACCGACTTTTGATGGCAACGTGTTCGGCAATATTCATGGCGAGACCGGTTTTCCCCATTGAAGGTCGACCTGCAATGATGACGAGGTCAGAGGCTTGTAAGCCGGAGGTCATGTTATCGAGGTCATGATAGCCAGTGGGGACGCCTGTAATGGGAGTATTGGAGTGGAATAGTGTATCAATTCTATCCATTGTCTTGGCTAAAAATTCTTTTACATTGATGGGACCTGAATTTTTAGCGCCTTGTTCAGAGATGGAGAACACACTACGTTCTGCTGCATCTAATAATTCGGTGATGCTACGACCTTGGGGGCTAAAGGCACTTTCTGTCATGTCAGTGGCGGCCGCGATCAATTGCCGCAGGACAGAGCGCTCGCGCACGATATCGGCATAAGCCATGATGTTCGCTGCGCTGGGGGTATTGTTGGCCAGTTCAAAAAGATAAACTTCGCCGCCAACCTGGTCTAGCTCATGCAGTTCGCGTAAGGCTTCGGAGACGGTTAAGACATCAATTGGCTTACTTTGCTCAGACAATCGCGCCATGGCACGGTAAATTAAGCGATGTTGCTGGCGGTAAAAATCATTCTCATGCAGACGATCGACCACATCGTCCCACGCACGATTATCTAGCATTAAGCCACCCAGCACGGACTGCTCCGCCTCGATAGAATGAGGAGGGACTTTGACAGCCTGGGGGCTTATTGATCGACTTGAGGTTTGTCGTTTGGTAAGTAAAGCGTCATTCATAATGCATTTGCTGTCCTAATCGATAGTGTGACAAAAATTAGATACAGCAAATTTTCGCATTAATAAAGGGGATTGTCCAAACGGATTTACCCTTCCCCTGTAATAGTTAATTTTACTGTTGCAGTGATATCACCTTCTAAGTCGATGATCACTTCATAATCACCCACCATACGGATAGTCCCTTCTGATAAGCGAACTTCACGCTTCTCCACATGAATGCCCGCCTTTTCCAAAGCTTCTGCAATATCACGTGTGCCGACGGAACCAAACAATTTGCCTTCTTCGCCTGCTTTCACAGCAAGGGTGATTGCTGGTGCCGCATTGATCACTTGCTGTCTTTCCAGGGCTTGCTTTTGTCGCTCAGCTGCTGCCTTTTCAAGCTCAGCACGGCGTTCTTCAAACTTAGCCACGTTTGCCTTTGTTGCATACACGGCTTTACTTTGTGGAATTAAATAATTCCGCGCATAACCCGCTTTTACTTTTACCGTATCACCCAACACACCTAAGTTACGAATCTTTTCAAGTAAGATAACGTTCACCGTCTTACCCCCTCTTTTTAATCAAAATGTCTATTAAACCTTTAAACCTTATTGACCACCCGTTTACGCACATCCAGCCCTATATCTAACAAGGCGATAAGCGAGATAACCATCACACTAACCGGCCATGAAAAAATCAATGTAAGATACAGCAACAAGACCCAAAACCATCGCGTGGGTGAGTGCATCAGTCCGAATAAATAATGGACGACGCTTAAACCCGCCGCGCAAAATAATAGATAAAGGATGGGCATTATATCCAAAACTACGCTATTTCCCAAATAGGAAAGTACCAAGCTGATAACAAACAATACCCCCGCTAAGGGGCTTAAGCGAATATGGCATAGCTCGCGGCGTAAACTGCCGGGGCTAAATACCGTCGCTTGCCACCATCGCGCAGCAATGAGCTGTATGAGAGCGCTGAATAAAATAGCCGCTGTCATGAGGCCCGTTGCATACTCTTTAGTGGTATTGATCGCTTCAATTTGCGCCTCTGGGGTTTTGAATACACCTGTTGCCGTCTGTACTTCCTGGTAATAAGCTTGCAGCGCTTGCCCCCACCAGTCGGCGACGTTAGGGTTAATCAGGTGAATCACACTGACTATCAACACCCCCACCAACGCACTCACCTGGAAAATAGTGCTAAAAGTCGCTTGCTTACGCAGCATGACAGCCGTCACCCAGGTGAAGAAATTGCTTGCAATCGCCACCCCCATGGTTGCCCACGTCACCAGGGCGGCGGAAGGTTCCAATCGACCTGGGAGGAAGAAAACCATGGCGTACGGTAGCGTAGCAGCGATGGCCAGCATAGCGCCTTCGAGGATACTTTTCCGTAAAGTCACCAGCGCAGCAATCAAAATGCCAAGCGTGCCGATAACCGGTATAAACGTGATGGCAAATGTTAACACCACCGTTTGCCAACGGTGGGTTAACAAATAATTGGTTATACGCTGTAGCCGCATTCGATTTATCGATTAATGTCTATCGCAAAAAGGCAATAAGGCCAAGTAACGAGCCAATTTTATTGCTTTTGCTAGTTTACGTTGATAACCCGCTTTCGTACCAGTGATACGGCTAGGGACGATTTTGCCATTTTCCATGATAAATTTTCGCAGCAAATTGACATCTTTATAATCGATATCTTGCATCTTATTTGCTGTAAAATAACACATTTTTTTACGACGATAATAGGTAGCCGCCATCACTTATTCTCCTGCTCTAGATTCATCATCTTCTTTCTTAGAAGCTTCAACCACGGGCATTTCTGCATCACTACGGCTATCTTTTTCCTTCATCATTGGAGATGGTTCGGTAATAGCACGTTCGGTACGCAGGACCATGTTGCGGATAACAGCGTCGTTGTAACGGAAGTTATCGCTGAGCTCGTCTATCGTTGCTTGGTTGCATTCGATATTCATGAGCACATAGTGGGCTTTCATCACCTTGTTGATGGGGTAAGCCAACGGCCGACGGCCCCAGTCTTCAAGACGGTGCATTTTGCCTTTGTGTTGAGAAATCAAGTTGGTATAACGTTCGATCATGGCGGGCACTTGCTCGCTTTGATCAGGATGGACTAAAAATACGACTTCATAATGCCGCATCGTTTCACTAGCAGTTTGCTTCATAAAAGCTCCTCTCGGTTTAAGTAGCTTGACCCAACGGGGGCAAGCAAGGAGTTAAACTTGGTTTTAAGGGGGCTAATTTTACGGGAATGGAGAATAGGATGCAACCTGGTTTGATTTATTTAAGGTGTTATTAAGCTTCTTTTGCTAACATGTG
>SCTP01000114.1 GCA_004322325.1 Gammaproteobacteria bacterium
TGCTTAGATTTAAGCAAAATGAATAAAGTAATAGAGTTTAATCCTATAGATAGATATGTTGTTGTGCAGCCTGGCATTTCCTATAACGAATTAAATGAATTTTTGGCGCCGCATGGGTTTCATTTTCCAGTGGAAGCGGGGTGGGGTGCGAGTATTGGAGGGATGATGTCGACAAATGCTTCAGGCGCGGGTGCGACAGATGTGGGTTCTATGATTAAAAATGTGATTGCTTGTGATGTTGTGGTTTATGAGAATAATAAAGCTATTAAAATACAGACGGGAACGAAGTCGCCAAAATCTTCTGCTGGATACCCGTTGCTCATGCTTTTTTCGGGCGCAGAAGGAACGCTTGGGGTAATAACGAAAATTTGTGTGAAGATAAGAGAAAATTTTACTTATCATAAAACAATATGCTGTCAGTTCGATGAAATTCATCAGGCAGTTGATTTCGTTGTTGCGATGAAAGGAGCAGTTCAATTTAGACGGATAGAGTTATTAGATAAATTACAAACTAAAGCGTGTATCACATATTCAAATGTTAGCTATTTATCCACTAATAAGAATACTTTAATTATAGAATTAGCTGGTAATGAGCATTTTGTTAGTGAAGAAGATGAATTAATCAAAAAATATTTTGATAAGTATTTTATAGACAGTATAAAAATTTTTGATGATAAAAAATCTGCGGAAGATATTTGGATGATGCGTAAAAATGCTTGCCCAGCAGCGATTCAATTAGCAGGTGGAAATAAAAAAGCAATGGCTACTGATGTCAGTGTGCCTTTATCAAAACTAGATGAATGTATACGAGCTTGTTATCAACATAAGGAAAAATGTGGGTTGCATGCGCCACTGGTGGCACATATTGGCGATGGTAATTTTCATTTCACTATACTTGTTGATACTAATGATCAAATGGAGCTCCAAAGAGCGCAGGATTTTAGTAAGGCAGTGGTAGAAGAAGCTTTGAGAGTTGGTGGGACGTGTACGGGTGAGCATGGAATAGGATTGGGTAAAAAGGCTTATTTGGAAGCGGAACATGGGGATAGTATTTTTCTAATGAGAAAAATTAAAAATACGTTGGATCCGTTGGGGATATTTAATCCGGGGAAGATTTTTTTGTGATTTAGAAGGTTGTTTTCGGGTTAGAAGTGAAGTTTAAGAATTTGATTAATATGGTTTCAGGATTTAATGGAGATGTTTTTCCACCCGTTACATCGCAAATGTCTATTTTTTCAGTGGATTTTAAAAATTTCATTAATAATAGTAGTGGAAATATCATGATTAATGAATAAATCATTTTAAGAAGCCAAGAATAAAGTATTAGCTGGAATACCCGTTTTGGAGGAAGCACGCCTGTATATGTAATAATATATGCTGTAATGTTGAATAAAATTTCTGATATTGCTGTTGACCATAAACATCTTTGAATAAAGTATTTACCGCCAAATAAAAGTTTTAGCTTTGTTATTCTGTAAACGTTTGTCAAGTCGCTGCATATTAACCCAACAAAGCAGCCGATGGCTAGTCTAATGCCTTGTCCAAAGGCCTGGATAAATACTTCTTGATGGGGTGTATCAGGCATGGAAGGTATGCGAATAATGATAGCAATACTAATATTAAACACAAAGAGGCAAAAAAGACTGAAATAAACCATTCGTAATGCCATGGATCTTCCATAGGTTTCTGCAATTGCTCCGCTGAGGAGATAGGTGAGCGGAAATATAAATATACCGCCTGGTTCGCTAAATCCAAATAGGTTGATGATCTTATAGGGAAGAAGAACAGATACAGTCAGCAATGTGCTATAGAACATAGATAAAAATGTAAAATATTTATATTGATAGCGCATTCTTTGGTCTTGTTTAAGCATTACTAAGAGCCTTTCGAAGAATTAAGATGTTTTTTTGCATAAGCTATGCCAGATAAAAAACCTATTCTATTAGCATCATTAGAGCTAATTTGTTCGATCAGGTTATTATTAATCGCCGCAATTTCTAGAGGTAAAGTCATTCTGTGGCCCGTTTCTTTATGTGCTAATACGATTATTTCTTTCTCAGTTTCATGGCAATGATAGTAATCTGCTAATTGTAAATTTTCTTTTTGATAAATAGAAGAAAATAGCGTTTTTTTATCTTCAGAAGAGAAATATTCAAAAAGATTTTTCTCAATAATAAGGGTTAGCTCAATTTCTACCTCATGTGATTGTCCAGAAAATTGGACTTGGGCGAATGGTTTGTTGTCTCTATATAAAATATCATTTAGTTTGCATGGATGGGGGAGGGTTTGTTTCTCTAGCTCGATATATTTTTCAGCTAACCATTTTACCAAGCCAAAAATGGCAATCCTATTTTTTAACATTTTTATACTCCGTCATATAGCTTAAGAACTACTCGAAACGTCAAGTAATTCTGTGATCATAAATAGTTCTCACTACTGTCCCTAAGATTTTATCCTTAGTTAAAAGCTTGGCGATTGTACCAAATTTTGGATTAAGAGGGGTAGTATATTTGTTTCCAGAAATCAATAAAAAATTTCGAAGGATTAACTCATTTTTTCCTGTTTTGATAATAATGTAACTGCCATGAGTAGGTTCTGATTCCGGGTCAACAATTACAATACTTTTTTCTGGAAAAAGAGGTTCCATGCTTTGGTCTGAAATATAAAGGGCAAAGGCTGTTTTGCCTACGCTGCATTCAGTTATGATGAATTTGGTAATTTTTTGTTTAACAAGTGTATTGAGGTGGCTCCAATTGATAAGAGGGATTTCTGTCCAGCCAGCATGTTTTTTTGAAGTGAATCC
>SCTP01000115.1 GCA_004322325.1 Gammaproteobacteria bacterium
AAATTCAATATTATTCACTCTTTCGACCAGCTTGCCATATCTATGCTTAAAACTAATCAACAAATTCATCGTTGCGGAAAGCAATGTTTGACCTTATAATGACCAGCTAATAACTAGTCGCCCCTGAAAAACCCCTTACACGGCCAGCGATGGCGAAGGTAATAGCCGCATGATTTTCTTCAAATTAAATGCACAACCCGTTAAAACGGCGTTAATCATATCACCTGTTTTTCCAAGCAGGTAATTTCTATCAAGTCGATGATCTGCTTTTAAATGACCAATAATCGGCTCAATGCCAGAGCGTGCACGCAATAACTTTTTGAATGCTTCAAAGTGGCACCGTATCGCAGCTTCCGTACTTTAGGGCCAAATAAGGATCAACTGATAGGCTACCAGGTGCCTCGGTAGGCGGAACAACAGCATAAATGCCTCGACGCACGTTAAGCACATGCCCTGCTTTTGTATGGTAAAGCAATGCACTCCTCACCGCACGAGGATGACTTGTCCCCTGTTTTATTTTCCAGTCAGTAAATTCTTCATACCGGAAAACGGGATGGGAATAAAAAAAGTCATCAACATTCACTTATAAAAACCTCCAATAGACACTAAATTATAGTGCTTTTTGGAGTAAATTTTAATATATAATACCGCTAAACCCGATAAGAAAACGCGAAACTCAGCTAGGTAGGCCATATTATCGTAGGCGATTATAACCGTTACCCCATTCCTCAACTAGCTCAAGCTCCCAAAAAATACGTGCCATAATGGGGTTAAATTTATCTTGGTCCCAACTTGGTCCCGACTTAGTCCCAATCGCAGGGATTAAGGCTTTTGCAACCTCAGGATGAGGCAAGAATGTTACCCTCAAAACGTTGCCCTAATTTGGAGTTTTACTAAGCATAAGTCTACAAAATTTAGTAGGTTACTGTTTTCTTTAAGCACTGGGCTTGCACTCTATGCTAATTTAGTTTGGGTATTATGGAAAATAGGCGCTCCTCTTGCGATTGGTGCTGTAGAAACAGGTGACATAGAGCAAACATCTTGGCCTATTTTTATAACGCTTGTTCTGGCTTTTATGGGATACTTAGCGTACTTATCTGATATTCGTGCTAATTAATGATGCTAATGTCACGGAAGAAAATAAAACATTACTGGGTTTATATTTTACTCTGTGAAAACAACAGTTATTACACGGGCTACACAGATAACATCGCGAAGCGCTATCGTTCGCACCTGAATGGTACAGGAAAATGCAAATACACCCGCAGTTTTAAACCGCTTAGCATTGCTCAATGCTGGAAAATTAAAGGTGATAAATCATTAGCTATGCAAATAGAGCGATACATAAAAAGACTATCTCGCCCAGAAAAAGAAAAAATTATTGCTTATCCGTCAACGCTATCGACCGATGTGCGAGTGAGGGCAATATCAAAAAAATTACGTCTATCCATCATTTAATTTTTAATAATGCCACGCGTAGTAGAAAAGCCCATCCCATTATCAACGTCATTCCTCCAATTGGCACACAAGAAATTATTCCAGGAATACTAAATATCACTGAAAAATAAATGCTAAAACTAAATAATAGGCTACCGAGTGAAAATATATAGGCTGATCCAGTGAGCCACGATTTGATTCTCTGATTAAATTGCAAAGGCAATGTTAACCCGATCATGGATACAACAATGGCGTATAACTGATGGTACCGCACAGCAGTCAACAATTCGCTTAAAGGCTTACCGCTCAGATGCAGCGCTACAGAATGATCGATATAAGCTGCTACCCCGATAGATGACAATCCGAGTACCGCTCCTAAGAATAAAATTATGTTCATATACACTCCGTACTAGTTACTCACTGAATCCATTATCAATAATCAGTGATTTTATTTATTGCGCCTGTGGGTAGGTGGGCGAGAAGCCAGCGAGTGTGGTCAAGCGGTGGGTAACGCATCAGCGTTATCCACCGCTTGACCACACGTCCCGAAGGGCGCTGGCTGCTCCGAAGGACTCGTCCACCTATCCACAGGCTCTCTCCATCCTCGACAAAGCCTATTACAATTCTATTTCACGGTCTTGTTTCCTACTTACAACAATTTCCTTATTTATCGTTTTATCTAAATTTCTAACAGAAACTGAGAAGCCCTTATCTGAAAATACTGAGGTAACTTTATTAATCAATTTCTTATTTACTGAACGGTTTACACAAAAGACCAGCTCCTTTCCTCCCTTCCCTTCCAGCGGATTTCTATCAAACCTTTCTTGTGTTGCCAAACAAGCCACCCGAATCGCTGGGTTAGCCTTACTGACAGCTAAACCTGTTTCAATATCAGGAGCTAAATACCATCGATGGTCAGTTTGAGCTGGTTTTTGTAACATAATAATCGCATCAGAAGTGCCATTATAACGAACTGGATACTCGAGATCTGCTTTATCTCCCTTTTCATTTAGAAAGGTAACCTGAACACCTTTTGCCTCTAAGCCATTTTCTCCTCTCCCAACTGCTTTTGCTATTAAGGCAGGCATATAAGACTGTGTCTCTCGCTCCCACACCATAGGATGAAACCTCACACTGCTTACATCCACATCCTTAATGCCTTGCTTATTAAGGTAGGTTTCAGCGAGAGTATCTTTAATAGGCATCGCCTCCGAAAGAAGTTCGCCATGATAGCGAGTAAAATTCTTTTTTGACTCTACTTCTGCTGCTTTATCTTCTTTAAGTTCATAACCCAACCCACGTGCCTGGGCAAATTCTACAGCCAACACCTTACTTTCCCCACGCGAAAGCGTCCGCTTTAAATTATCATACGTGGCAAAATCATCTTCACCATAATGCAGTTCTAAATTATCCCGATGCCGATCCATTGCGACATTGGTAATAAATCGATCAAATTGTGGTGTTGCTAATACAAAGCTTTGGTCAACAGTTTCGCCTTGTAATTTATGGGTGGTGGAAGCATAGCCATATCCAAGATCATTATAGAAGCGAGTATCAAAGGAAATAGTGTCTCCTCGATCAAGGTTGATTGTTACTATTGAGTCTTTAATATCTTCGATTTTACCTAAAAACCCATTACGGACATCGAGTGAATTTTCATTACGCAGAAACATCACTCTATCACCCACACTGAATTCGAGTTCACCAAATTTGTCGGTTTTAATTAATGATGTGGGTCGTTCCATGGTGGCATTTGCAAATATCTTTTCCCGTGCCATCAAATTCATGGCTAGTACATCTTCATTACGATAACTCATCATGATCGCTGATTTATGTGGGTTGTCCTGGCAGTACTCATACCAACGATCCACTATCGAACACATCGCATCTTCTCGAGTATCATAGGCATGAACATAGCCTTTCTCATAATAGCGATCGATAGCTTTTCCGTGCTGCCGTGTAGATAATTCAACAGTTGCCTGTCGTTGCCACTCTTCTTTCTGGCGCACAACGTTTTTCAAAAATACGTGTTTCACTCGTTCTAGGAGAAATCGAAATGGACAACCAGCCTCAACAGGTGGAATCTGTTCTGGATCGCCACAACCAATAACTTTTGCCCCTACTCTTTCTGCCTCTTTAAGTAAAGCTTGGAATTGACGCGTACCAACCATTCCTGCCTCATCAATAACCAAAACTGTCTTATGGGTGAGCTGCTGTCTCCCATTCTCCCAATCAATTAAGAATCTTGCGATGGTTTGACTCTCAATATTTGCTGATTTCTTTAATCCGTCCGCTGCTCGGCCGGATAATGCTGTGCCTACCACCGAGTATCCAGCTGACTCATAAGCTTCGCGCACGGCATCCATCAAATAGCTTTTGCCTGTCCCTGCGAATCCAACAATCAAAGACAGATCATTACCAGAAAGAATATGTTCAAACGCAGCTTTCTGTTCTTCATTTAAAGTACGTGAGGCTAATACGAAACCAAATGCTTTGGGATCCAATTGATGAATATTTGACTTGGATAGACGAGAAGCACGTTCAATTAAATCCCGTTCCTGCTGTAAGACTTTTTTTGAAGTATAGTAGTCTTTACCATCTAATCCCTTTCCTAACCGAGCTATACCCTCACACTGTTCGATAGCACCTTTAAGTTTGTCAAACTCCTCAACACTATCAGTTCGCTCGTTGACAAATCGGGCAAGATCATGATGGGAAAAGATAGATTCATGATTAGTTAATAAATCGATCGCAATCTGAGGATTTGAGATAAGACGTTCGTAATTTCTTTCTTTAATAGCTTTGGCATCCCGAAAACGATCAAGCGTTTCTACACTGCGCCTCGACATATAACCCCGATGCGTCGTAGGCTCAAGATCAATCCCTTGGTCTGCATATGATAAATGGGAAATCCTTTTATCAATGCCGCACAATGCTAAGTGCTTATTAGTTACAGCAGACCACTCTTCTCTCCAACTACGGAATAAGCGTTTATCATTCCATTTACGTTCTTTTTTGCCAAAGCTATTTCCAATAACAGGACGTAAAGTCAGCATGACATGGGCATGGGGGTTATGGCCATCTGAATCATGAATAGAATAGTCTGCAACCATGCCAAGCTTTATAAAATTTTCATTAATATAAGCTCGAAGTAGTTCTTTTTGTTGCTCACGAGATAGCTCAATGGGTAACGCAAGCCCTACTTCTCTTGCATAGGTAGAATCTTTTCTCTTCTCAAAAAGCTCCACCGCATTCCATAGTTTTTCACGATCTGCCATCCATTCAGGCGCATGTTCGGGAAGTATGACCTCAGAATATCGAACATCGCGTTTACTACTGTAATCGAAGTGAACATCTTGGTGTTGACTATAAAATGTTTGTCCCGAACGGTAAGCAGCAGCCGCAACAGCACTTCTGCCTGCACTTCTACCAATAATCCTTACATTGAGATGAAATATTGCCATACCTGACTTCTATAATCTCGCCTCTTTAAAGCGAGAGTTTTTTATTTTCATAAAGCACCAAATTTATTTGACGTTGCGAAGCAACGTTTAAGTGCGCCCTTCGGTTCTTCTTGCCTCTAATTTATCACTACATTCTTGACAGGACAAGAAATCTTGTTTAGCATCGCCACATAATTTCAAACAAATGAGTTACAGGATGTTAATATGCCAAAAAAGTCACACGAAGAATTACTATCCGAACTTTCAAAAAAACAAGAAGCTCTCCAAAACCGCATCGCTAGTATCGAAGCAAAAAAACGAAAAGAGGAGGATCGTATTTTCACCCGTAAGAAAATTTTGATTGGAGCTTTTCTATTAGAAAAATTTAAAAATAATCCGGATGAATTAAATAATCTTGTGCGAGAAATGGATAATTTTTTGACGCGACCGCATGATCGTAAATTATTTGGTTTACCTATCAATTCAGCTCAAAGTCTATCAGGACAAAGCAAATAGCTGGGTATAGCGTGACGGCCAAAAGACAAGCTCGTCAATTCGGATTTACAAATTTTCTTGCGACTCGGAGGGATGTATCGCTTGGATATTATTAATTATTGGTTCTGTTGGACTAGTTATGAATACTCAACAACAGATCACATTTAACCAACTATAATCCTCGGCCACCGGTCATGGCATATATCTAATAATTCTGGAATGATGGTCACAATATAAACCCTATACTCTTCGCCTTCGCGTGCCAGCAATCCTTGTATCCACTGTCCTTTGACCACCTCATACCAATGAGTACGCCCTTCATAATCCATTTTCATAAATTTTTCGATCGGCAGCCGAACAGGTTTCGGTAGATAATGATCCCACTTTCCATTATGAATGGAATCAAGCCTTGCCCACCCACCCAACGGCATTTCACTTTCTTCCTGTTGCCTTCGTCCCCATGTCACCAGTTGCAATTCGCCATAACGACTTTGAACAGGTAACATTGCTTTTCTTCCCGAAAAATAAACTGTATGGGCTTTCCCTTGGTAATGAAAAACAACCGCTTCTGGCATTCACCACCTCCTATATCGTCTGACGATGACCAGACGGCTTCCATGCAGGTGCAATCACATTGGGCATTTGCGAGCGAGACAATAAAGGCGCTGGCGCAATGGTAAATTCACCAAAGCGATCATTAATTTCATCTAAAACATTATTCAAATATTGTCGTTTATCATCTGACTCTGTCAGAAAATCAAATTGCAGTCCCTCTGATTGAGGATCCAGTGCAGTGACTTGAATTTGATTGACCGGCTCACCCTGCCATTGCTGATACAAAAGAAATAAGCATAATTGAAAGATTTCTTTGCCATCATTAGTCGATTGTATCGTTTGACCAGTGGAACCAAGCCATCCCCACTCCTGACTACGCACGCCAGCAAAAAACCGTTGTGCACGAAATTGATGATGCCTTAAACGTGAGGCAAGCTTCTCACACATGTGCATAAGATACGACTCCACCACACCAGGATCGCGCGTGTTGGGCGGCATGACTTTCCCATGCCCCATCGATTTAGGATGTGGGACATGAACATGCACAGGTTCAGGATCCGCACCTTGGCACATATACCAAATTCGTCTACCCATATTCCCGAAACGCTTAGCCAAAATGCTGATAGGTAGCTTTTCCATATCACCGCAGGTCATTACACCATGTTTAGCGAGAAAAGAACCAATACCTTGCTTGATACCACACAACTCAGTGACAGGAACGTATTTTAGTCTTTTCTTCGCTTCCCACGGTGCAACGATGGTAAAACCATTCGGCTTTTGTTGCTTAGCCGCAAACTTAGCTGTCGTTTTATCACCAGAAACACCGATCGAACAGTGCAGGCCAGATGCCTTGAAGACAAGTTGTTTAGCCAATTTTCCCATCTCTTCTGGTGTACCAAAAAGTAACTGACACTTTGTCACATCCAAAAAAGCTTCATCGATGGAAAAAACTTCTATATCAGGTGTCAACGTAGACAATGCATCCATGATTGCTTTTGAAATAATAGTATAACGTTCTGGCCGCGCTGGGACTTGGATTAAATCTGGACATAATTGTCTGGCTTCATACAAACGCATGCCTGTTTTAATGCCATAAGACCTCGCCTCATAAGAACAGGTGATTATGCATGTCCCCTGTTTTCCATTCGTCACCGCAAGCGCCCTACCCCGCCACTCTGGATGGTCTAGTTGTTCCACTGATGCAAAAAACGCATTCATATCAACCAAGATAATGGCTCTTGCCCAAACGTGGTTAGGCTGATGAACGTAGCTCCACATAGCACTTCACCTATTCAAACGTACCAAACCAACGAATACACCTTGCACCTGGATACGGTGAGGCAAATAAGCTTTGGGCTCAAGGTCAGCATTAGCGGGGATCAGCGTAATCATTTCTTCCAGTTTATAAGAAATCCGCTTTAACGTAGCCTCCCGTTGATCAATCAGCGCCACGACTATCTCGCCCTCCCCTGCTTTCTCTGCACGCCGGCAAATAACAAGGTCGCCATTCAAAATTCCCTCATCCTTCATCGACTCACCCACCACCTCGAGAACAAAATGGTTCTCGCCCTTCAATAAAGAAATGACATCTATTGAATCATTTTCTGAAACTGCCTCGATTGGCGCTCCTGCCGCGATCCGACCCACCAATGGCAAGGTATGGGATACTAATTGAATGTTGCGGCTATAGCGTTCATTAAAAGCCAGGTACCCTGCCTTCACTAACGCATGGACATTCCGGCTAATGACACTAAAAGAACGGGGGCTGATTCCGATACCGATTGCAATTTCTTGGAGCGTAGGTGAATAACACCGCTCATCAATATGCTGGCGAATAAATTCATAAATTTTGTGCTGTATGGGTGTTTTCATTTTTATTTTCCCCGTATTTTCATTTCAATACTGATAATAGGTGAAAGTTTAGTGAAAATACAAGTAGGCTGTAGGCATGATATGAAATTCTGAGACAGGCTTAAATTTTATTCAAACGTTTATTCCATCCAACACTATAGGGCTTTATGAAAAATAGCGCTTCTTGAGTTATCCACAGAAACTGTGGAGTAATTAAGTATAGATTGTGGACAATCAGCTCTGAACCATTTTCTCTTGCTTACTAGTTGATTACTAGTAGATTCATATTTGATACATTTTTGATTACTAATGTGGTACCCATTCAATTCCAATGAATATTCCTGTAAACGTCGCACTTTATCCTGTAAGCGCCACATTCCACTTAAACCCTATCCTGTAAGCGTCACAAGTAAATCCTGTAAGTGTCACACATCATCCTGTAAATGTCGCATTTCATCCTGTAAATGTCGCATCTCATAACAGTTAATTTATTTTTTTCATCTAATTACATTTCCTGAACAAACTAAACTATAAATTAAACATAAAGAACAAACGGTTTGTTCTTTATG
>SCTP01000116.1 GCA_004322325.1 Gammaproteobacteria bacterium
CCCATACGAACGAAAAAACGCATGACTACATCCGCGCCGGCTTATCCGAATCCCCGATGTATACCGGGGTGATTGAAGGCGTTGGTCCACGGTATTGCCCATCGATTGAAGATAAGATTGTCCGGTTTGCCGATAAAACATCACATCAAATTTTTGTCGAGCCAGAAGGATTAACAACACATGAATTTTATCCCAACGGTATTTCTACCAGCTTACCGTTTGCCACTCAAATTGAATTCGTGCGATCCATCCGGGGTTTTGAAAATGCTCATATTACGCGCCCGGGTTATGCCATTGAGTATGATTTCTTTGATCCACGCTGTTTAAAGCCGTCACTCGAAACGAAAGCGATTTCAGGCTTATTTTTTGCTGGCCAAATTAACGGCACGACAGGATACGAAGAAGCAGCCGCACAAGGTATTTTAGCCGGCATCAACGCTGCACGTTATGTGCAAGAACAAGAAGCCTGGACGCCGCGGCGTGATCAAGCTTATATCGGCGTATTGATTGATGATTTAGTCACACGCGGCACGCAAGAACCGTATCGTATGTTTACCAGCCGCGCGGAATATCGCTTATTACTGCGCGAAGATAATGCTGATTTACGTTTAACGCCGAAAGCACAGGAACTAGGCTTAATTGATGCAGCACGCTGGCAGACATTCGAGCAAAAACAATCGGCGATAACAGCCGAAACGGAGCGCTTGCACGCTTTATTCGTGCGTCCCGATACCGAAGCCGCGAAAAAAATTACCCAATTGACAGGACAATCGTTGACACGAGAATACCGCGCTTCTGAATTATTACGTCGACCTAATTTGTCTTACCACCAATTAATGGCCATTGACGAATTAGGCCCTGGTGTCAGCGATAATCAAGCTGCCCAGCAGATTGAAATTCAGGCGAAATACGCGGGTTATATTGATCGACAAGAAGAAGAAATCGCGAAGCTAGCGCGCTACGAAGCATTAAAGCTGCCGAGTGATTTGAATTACGCGGATATCGTCGGCTTATCGACGGAAGTACGACAAAAACTTCAGCATGCTCAACCCACCACTGTCGGGCAAGCCTCACGCGTACCGGGTGTCACCCCTGCGGCGGTGTCATTATTATTAGTACACTTAAAGAAACGTTCCACATGATGAATCAACTTCTCACTCAAGCATTAAAAGAAAACCATTTAACGCTCTCCGCTGACGCCCAGGAGAAGCTCATCCACTATCTTAAACTCATTCAGATCTGGAACCGTGTCTTCAACCTCACGACGATCACTCAGCCACGCGAGATGGTGTATTTGCATTTGATCGACAGCCTCATCATCACGCCTTATTTACACGGCCAACGCTTCCTCGATGTGGGAAGCGGCGCGGGGTTACCAGGCATACCGTTAGCCATTGCCCATCCGCATCAACAATGGGTCTTGCTGGATAAAACCAACAAAAAAACCCGCTTCCTTACCCAAGTCATCGCGGAACTTGGCTTAAGTAATGTTGAAGCCGTGCACTGCCGGGCAGAAGATTTTCATCCTAACGCTTGTTTTGATAGCATTCTTTCCCGTGCTTTCGGTACGCTTTCGTTATTCACAGAGAGCACAGCACATCTGCTTTGTGCGGAAGGTAAATTCATTGCGATGAAAGGGAAGTACCCAGAGGAAGAATTGCAGGCGCTATCTGATCGTTTTAGGGTGGAGCAAGTAGTAAGGTTGCCGTTACAGGGGATACAAGCGGAACGGCATGTTGTTTGTATGGGGAATATGAAATAATTATTCAGAAAGCATGATGATTTTATTTAAACGCTCGCATGCATCTGCAAATACTTCCTCAGGGATTTTCTTCCAAGGATGAATTTTTGCACTACGCTTGCGCCAATCGAAAGATTTCGGTTGATGGGTTAATACATAACTAACAGCTCCTCGTGAATTTTGGAATTTGATTGCAAACGGATTATTATCATTATACTCCGCCGTCGTCATGGGCAATCCAATAACGATACCCGTGCGGTTATTAAACTTTTTGGGTGATAAAACTAACATTGGATGCATATCACGCATTTCACGTCCGCTTTGTGGATTATAATCGATCCAGATAATTTCCCCGCGCTCTGGCACCCAGACTTCTTTTATCATTAGAATCTCTCCTTCCCAATACGTCCTGATGCCATGACCTCCCCGCTATGTTTTTTGGGGTCAAAAAGATCGAGCATTTCATCTAATGTTAAATGAGGCTCGCCAGTAGATCTGACAAGAATACTGTCTTTTTGTACGGCAAGCTCAACAGGTGTACCAAGATGAAAATGGGCGCTGCGAGCAATGGCCGCGGGAATACGCACTGCAAGGCTATTTCCCCATTTCTGAACGGTTAAAGTGGCTACTTTAGGCGTCATAACTTGATTCTCCTCTTTATGTATATACAAGTATAGACCCAAAGCGGG
>SCTP01000117.1 GCA_004322325.1 Gammaproteobacteria bacterium
CTCGCTTAGTGGGTGCATTGCAAGGGTTAAACCTGGTGTTATCAGGGCATACGGTGAGTGGTAAAGCGGCGGCGAAAATTGGTTTTGTCGATGCAGCAGTGCCGAAGCGGCAATTATTGCATGCAGCGCAATATTACATCTTAAATCAACCGGCGGCGCATCAACCATCAACGCTGCAAGCATTGACGAATAAAAAATTAGCGCGCCAAGTGATTGCTTCTTTCTTGAGAAAGAAAATGAGAGTTAAAGTAAACCCGCTACATTATCCTGCTCCTTTTCATGCGTTAGATAATTGGGAGCAAGTGGGAGTTGAGGGTGAAATAGCTTATGAGCGCGAGGCGAAAAGTTGTGCCAAATTGTTTTTCAGTGATACCTGCCAAAATCTGGTACGTGTTTTCTTCTTACAAGAAAAGTTAAAAGGATTAGGGAAAGAAGTTTCTTTTACTCCGCAACATATTCATGTGATTGGTGCGGGCACCATGGGTGGGGACATTGCGGCATGGTGTGCGTTACGCGGTTTTACGGTGACGTTACAAGATTTAGAGCCACGTTACATTGCACCTGCTATCAAGCGTGCGTATGCCTTATTTAAAGATAAATTAAAAGAACGTTATTTAATTCAAGCCGCGATGGATAGATTAACCCCGGATGTGGCGGGTAATGGGTTAGCGAAAGCGGATATTATTATTGAAGCAGTGATTGAAGATCTCGCGGTGAAGCAATCTATTTTCAAGATGATTGAATCCAAAGCGAAGCCGCAAGCTATTTTAGCCACGAATACATCGAGTATTCCGCTGGATGAAATCAATACGGTGTTAATGTCACCTGAGCGATTGGTGGGTATTCACTATTTTAATCCAGTAGCGAAGATGCAATTAGTGGAAGTCGTGCAAGGTGAACGGACGAGTCCGCAGATTGTGGAGAAGGCGATTAGTTTTGTACGTAAAATTGATCGTTTACCGTTGCCGGTGAAGAGTAGTCCCGGGTTTTTAGTGAATCGGATTTTGATGCCGTATTTATTGGAGAGTGTGGAGTTATTAAATGAAGGCATTCCGATGACAGCGATTGATAAAGCCATGGTGAATTTCGGTATGCCGATGGGGCCGATTACATTGGCGGATACGGTGGGGTTAGATGTTTGTCTTTCTGTGGCGAAATATTTAGGTAAGTATTTTGATACGCCGATTCCATCACGTTTAACGGAGTTAGTGGAGCAGCGTAAGTTAGGGAGAAAGACGGGCGAAGGTTTTTATAAATATGATAAGAATGGGAAACAAATTAGACCGCATCAAGCGCCGTATGAGAAGCCATTGGAGCCGATTGCGAATCGGTTGGTGTTGCGTATGTTGAATGAAGCGTTTGCGTGTTTGCGTGAAGGGGTGGTGGAGAATGGAGATTTGCTGGATGCGGGTATGATATTTGGGACGGGGTTTGCACCGTTCCGTGGCGGCCCGATTCATTACGCGAGAACGCAGGGGATTGCGGAATTGTATCAGCAGTTTGTGCAGCAATGTACGGCGCGAGGGGAGAAGGTGTGCGTGATGAAGGCGTGGGAAGAGGATATGGTGGGGTAATTGTACATGTCATTCCGAACGAAGTGAGGAATCTCCTGAATAAAAAGTAGATTCTTCATTTTCTTCATTTTAAGGCTAAAACGTTAAGCTGCCTTAATTTCAACTACCATGTGGATGTGATCACGATCAAGAGAATCTTGTATTGCTAGTGCAACAAATTGCTCTGGTGAATAGCCGAGTATTTCAGCAAATTTTTTTGCTTTTTTGGGGCTAATAACTTTGCGATTATGCTCCAAATCACATAAGTATTGCGTGGATACTTTTAATTTTTTTGCGAAAGCAGTTTGACTTTCTTCTTCACAAAGACGTATTGATCGAATGGCATTCCCAAGCGTCAATTTTCCGCGCATTTTTTCTAAGTACCGTTTTGCATTAGTATTCATGTTTGTTTACCTCAATAATTGAAATAATATGATGCTTCTTTTTAGTATTAAATTCCATAATTCGTCTTATTTAAACTCATTTTTTTATTTCTATAATTTTTATTTAAAAAACACTTGATTTTAATTCCTCGTCGTTTAAAATGCCCAGCCTAAGATTTAAGGAACCCTTTCATCTTATCTTTAGCAATTTCAATTGATTTTTATAAAATTTATTAAACGAAATACACACCAACAATTCAAGGAGGCTATTGTGCACTTTTTTAATTTAGTTGCTGGCGCTGGTTTAGGCAGAAAATATGATGTATTCCATCAAAATCACGTGTCGTATGGTCAAGGTAAAACTACTACCAATATTAATAGTATTAATGGCAATTTGTATTTAAAAGATCATCACAAAACGTGGATAGACCGTGGTGTCCAGCTCGATATTGGTTTTATTTATAACAGTCAAGACACATCTGCTTGGAAATTAAACCAAGGCAAAAAGATTGTATCCTTACAAGGGAGTCAATTAACTTTAGAAGAAGCAGACGGACATAAAACCACTTATCAATATGATCAAGAACGTGAGTGTTACGTAGATCAACGCGAAGAAGGTGGTGCTTCGACAATCACACTTCAAGATAATGGGCAGTGGATAGGCTGGAACCCTGCAACGGGCATCACCGATTACTATGAAGCAACAGGCCGTTTGCAAGAATCGAGAGACGCGGCAGATCGATTTGTAAAATATACTTACAATAATGAAGGAAAGTTAAGTGAACTTGAGGCAACATCGGGTCAAAAAATAATATTGGAATATGCTGATCAAGAAATCAAGCTTTATTCCGTAGAAAATGATCAAAAAACGTTATGGATGGATTATTTTTTCGACGAAAAAGGGAGAATTTGTAAAACAATTATCCCTAATTCAGCTGATGAATCCTACGAAATTAATTACGGTTACGATAATGAGTCAGGCTTATTAAGCTCAATGACGCAATCCGATGGAACTTGTTTTTCTTTACAATATGTCAATGGTGGAGACAAGTACCAAGTTCAAAAAGTTATCGATGGTAGTGGTCGTGAATATCAATTATTTTATAATTCAAATGTGACTCAAGTAGTCAATCCTCTTCAAGAAACCATTACGTTAACGCATGATGAAAATGAACGTTTAATTCAATATCAAGATGCCAACCATCAAATAGATTACGCTTACGATGAATTAAAACGCGTGAAGCAAATGACTTATTTAGACGGCACGCAAAAGAATTTTTCTTATGATAGTTTAGGTTTTCACGCTGAAGTAATAGATAGAAATGGGAATAAGACACAGTTTGTTCATGATTCGAATAGCGGTGTGCTGCTTAGCACAACCCAATTTTTGGTAAAAAATGATACTACTCAGCCGGTTACTACCTATTATGGGTACGATGCTAAACGGCAATTGTGTTACGAAATCAATGCCATGGGAAGAGTTATTGCGCGTGAGTATGATAATGAAGGGAATTGTATCAATAAAAAAGATTTTCGTAGTTCAGCTTTCGATGTCAGTCAGCTTCAGGCAGATCAAGCGATTTCATTAGATAATTTACAACAATGGTGCCAAGCACAAGATCAAACACAGCTTGCTTTGATGGAGTGGGAATATAATAGCCGCGGTCAAGCGATTAAAGAAACTACTTACGCTAATATTAATGCGGATGGTGAAGGAATTTTCAATGATAATACTTTATGTATTTCTCGAGAATGGGATATTCAGGGAAATTGTCTGAAAGAAAGCAAGCGCAACAGCTCCACACAAACAGCGACGACTACCTTCGATTACGATGGCTTATCCCGTCTTATTAAAAAAGTAGATGCGTTAGGTCAAGAAACAACACATGTTTATCAAAATCAACAAAAAACTACCACTTTCTTACCAACAGGGTTAGCCGAAACCATCACCTGGGATGCGGCTGGGTTAATTCAAACCCGTGTCAAAGCAGCGGATAATGTGATCCGCAAAACCAGCCTTTTTTATGATGATGCTAGACGAGCGTATCTTATCCAGCAGCCTGATGGCGGTAAAAATTATATTGTGCATGATGCGACTGGCCGCAAGCAGTATGTGATTGATCCAAAAGGATATCCCACCGAAAGTCGTTATGACATTAATGATAATGTTATCCATACCATTCGTTATGGGGATCAAATCGAAAATATAGATGAATCTTTGTTAAAGCAAGGGAAATGGACTCCTGCTGCGAGTGGGGATAAGCGTGTTGAATCTACTCTCTACGATGCTGAAAATCGATTACGTTACTCAATTGATGGCGATAACTTTGTTGTTGAGCGCCAGTATGACACGATAAATAATAACATCGCCGAAATTACCTATAAAAATAGTGTCCCTGAAGGAGAATTACCTGTTATTCCATCGGATGAAGATAGAAAACATGCTTACTTTTACGATTTAGCAAAATACATGGTTGGAGAGCAATTAGCGTCAGGGCATGTGCTTGCTTATCACCGTAACTTAAAAGGGGAACTTTTAGATGATATTACTTACGCTGCACCAAGAGATCCGATCTCTGATTGGGATGCCATTAATTTTGAGTTAACAGATGAAGATGCTCAGCAGACTTATGAACTAAATGCGCGAGGACAATGTTTAGTACAATATGATGCTGAAAATTATGAAACTCAACTTTATTGGGATGCTGCTGGCCGATTAGTCTCAAAGATCCGAGAAGAAGATACGGAGTCTTATGATTATGATGAATTGGATCGTCCTACGACAGATGTACAAGTATCAGGGTTGGAAATCCAAAGACGATATCATCCAACGAATAAAGTAGAAGAAGAAAATCGTAGTAATGTGAACGGTGGTGAAAACGTTAGAACGACTAAACGCCGCTATGATGCGTATGCTCAAGTGACCCAAGAATTATCTCCCTGTAATGCTAAGAAATTGGTCGGATTTGATCCTGATTCAAAAGAAGCAGAACAGATCTGGGAGAATGAAAGTGTTAAGCATTTTTACACTGATGATGGATTACATACCGCTACTCAAGATGAGTTAGGAAACACCACTTACTTTTATTACAATGCTAATCGGCAACGGTGCTTAACCATTAATCCACGTGGTGCTATCACTGAATATACTTATGATGCTTTTGTAAAAGATCCGATCGTAACTCGATATTACGCTAACTTTTTATCTGAAGAAGGGTTGAAAGAATTAACGGGTGGCCTGATTCAACCTTCATTTCTTGATGAGATTCGCCTCTTACAAAATGATGCACTTGATGAAGTAGAAACAGATACATTCAATAAACGTAGCTTGCTTATTTCAAAAGTGGATGGCGAATCTTTTTCTGAAACCTATACGTATAATGCTTTTCGTGATTTAGAAGAGACCACTCAGCAAATTGATCAGACACGAACTGTCAAAAATCAATTTTTTTATGACAAAAAAAGCAGGAAGACTCAAGCCATACAAGACGTTGATAATTTACAAGTGACGGAAACGTGGGAATATCAAGATGAAAATCGTCTCGTGATCCATACCGATGCTAATGGCGGAAAAGATAATAAAACGTTTGATAGGCTTAATCGTGAAATCCATAAAGTCGACGCATTAAATGCGCAAACGGATACCAAGTGGGATTATCGCTCTCGGCTGGTTGAAAGAGTGGATGCCTTGGG
>SCTP01000118.1 GCA_004322325.1 Gammaproteobacteria bacterium
AAATTGTCAGACACATGCACACCTTACAAGATGCGTACATGAGTTTAGAAGGTGCGGTGATCCAAATGATAGCGCATGCCTTCGGATCCGGTGCGATGTTCTTAGGCGTCGGCTTATTATCGGAGCGTTTTTACAACCACAGCCGTTTGATCAAAGATTACGGTGGTGTGGCGAATACCATGCCGGTTTTCGCCGCGTTTTTTATGTTATTTGCGATGTCAAATGTAGGCTTACCGGGCACAGCCGGCTTTGTGGGTGAATTCATGGTGATCATGAGCGCGTTTCAGACGCACTTCTGGGTAGCCGTTTTTGCAGCCATGACACTGATTCTAAGCGCCTCTTATACTTTATGGATGTACAAACGTGTCTTTTTTGGACCGGTGGCGAATGATTATGTCGCTGCGTTTAAAGATGTCACGTGGACGGAAAAAGTAAACTATATTTTGCTGACAGTGGGAGTGTTATTTCTTGGCTTATATCCGCAGCCATTGATTAATGTCTTGCGGGTAACCATTGGGCATTTGCTCTTGCAAAGCATCCCACCTGAACTAGCATCGACGTTACCAGCAAATAGTGCAGCACTTTGGGGCTAATAATAAGGTGAACTAAACCATGAACTTTTCAATACCACAATTTTCTGTTGCCTTACCAGAAATTTTCTTGCTCTGCATGGCGAGCTTCATTTTACTAGTGGATGTATATGTTCCCCAACGCCACCGCATTCTCACGTATATCCTGGTGCAAGCGACCTTAGTGATCGCCTTTCTCTTGACGGTACCAGAATTCAAAGAATATCCGGAACCGATTATCACGTTCAGTGGTCATTACATCGTTGATAAATTAGCGGTGTTATCCAAATTATTTATTTATCTTTTTAGCTTTTTTGCTTTCGCTTATGCGCGCGAGTATCTGAAATCGCATCACATTGCGCGCAGTGAATATTATTTATTAGGCTTATTTGCGGTTCTCGGCATGTCTGTCATGGCATCTGCCTATAGTTTATTAACTATTTACCTCGGCTTAGAATTACTATCGCTGTCTCTTTATGCCATGGTAGCGATGTATAAAGACTCGAATATGGCAACGGAAGCGGCGATGAAATATTTTGTCCTCGGTGGCCTTGCCTCGGGCTTATTGTTATACGGTATTTCTATCCTCTACGGCATTACTGGCACTATTCAAATCGATGGCATGGCGCAAATATTGCAAACCCATCAAGATTTGCTGCCGTTATTTGCTTTAATATTCGTCATCAGTGGTTTAATTTTCAAATTTGGTGCCGTCCCTTTCCACATGTGGGTGCCTGATGTCTATCAAGGCGCATCCACACCCACGACCTTATTCATCGCCAGTGCGCCGAAAGTCGCTGCTTTTGCCATCACCCTTCGTATTCTTGTCCAAGCCATGCCGAGCTTGTCCGTCAATTGGGCGCATCTTTTGATGGTGATGGCGATTCTCTCGATGTTTTTAGGCAACGTGTTAGCCATTGCACAAAGCAATCTCAAGCGTATGCTCGCTTATTCTTCCATTGCCCACATTGGCTATACTTTACTGGGTATCTTAGCGGGTCCCAATTCCACCAGTGGTTATTCTGCTGCAATGTTTTATATTTCCACGTATGTTTTAGTAGCTGCGGGTGCCTTTGCGGTGATCACTTTGATGAGTAATGAAGGGATCGATTTTGACAAGCTAGAAGATTACCGTGGTCTTAATGCCCGCAATCCCTGGTTAGCTTTCATGATGCTACTTATTCTCTTCTCCATGGCGGGTATTCCGCCCACGGTTGGGTTCTTTGCCAAATTAGGCTTATTAGAAGCGCTGGTCCAAGCCCACCTCGTCTGGCTGGCTGTTTTAGCGTTAGTGTTCGCTCTCATCGGTGCGTACTATTATTTACGTGTGGTCATGTTGATGTATTTTGAAGAACCGGCTGAGGGTACAGCGAGCTTGCCCGTCAAATTATCCCCCACAATGGCGGCAGCGATCACGCTCAATGGTTCCGCTGCACTGGTATTGGGGTTATTGCCGAGCTTTTTTATTGATTTATGTAGGATATCAGTGGGGTAAGGCTTAGTTGTGCTATAATGTGTACATAGTAACACACTGGAGAAACCCTATATGACTTCTACTACAATGACTGTTCGCCTTGATGACCAGCTTAAAACGCGCTTAGATAAGCTTGCTGAGCTTACCCATCGTAGTAAATCTTTTTTAGCTGCTGAGGCTATTAATGAATATCTCAAAATACAAGAATGGCAAATCAATGACATTACAAAAAGTATTGCAGAAGCAGATGCTGGGCAATTAGTTGATCATGACAGCGTCGTCAAACACTGGGAGAAGAAGCGTGCACATTCTGTGGACAAGAGGCGCTAAGCGAAATTTGGAACAGGTTGAGGAATATATTGCTAAAGATAATCCCCAGGCAGCTATTGACGTTGTGCTTAAAATTATTAAATCAGTGGAAGCGCTCGCAGATAATCCTGCCATGGGTAGAGTGGGCAGAGTATTTTCTACACGCGAATTGATAATTAGTAGAACACCTTATATTGTGCCTTATCGAGTTAAAGCCGGACACATAGAAATTCTGCGAGTGCTGCATAGCGCGATGCAATGGCCTGAAAGCTAATTCGATGGCGGTATAGGTCCCAGTTCGCGCAAGCGGTAGATAAGATTTTTAATAGCCTGTTCCAATTCTTTACTAATGGGAGCAGGTGACGTTTCCTCGGCGTGATGTTGATTACGATAGGCGAGAAAATCGATGATATTTTCCTTTTTCATAAGTTAACCCTAGGTTACACTAAAGGGGCCCACTCTTACTTTAACGAACCGATGGGTATACGGCTATCAGCTAAAGCTAATTTGATGATTAAGACATTACTTACACGACGATATGAAATTAAGCGACTTCAACTTCCCCCTCCCCTCCGAACTCATTGCCCGTTATCCACTCACCAAGCGCAGCAGTAGCCGTTTACTGTGTATGGGCAGAAATGGGGTGATTATCCATCGTCAATTCCATGAAATCATTGACTTAATTGAGCCAGGGGATTTACTCGTTTTTAACGATACTAAAGTGATTCCCGCACGATTATTTGGTCAGAAGATGACGGGTGGGCAAGCGGAAGTATTAGTTGAGCGTATTCTGGATGACCAACGTATTTTGGCGCAAGTGCGGGTGAGTAAGTCGCCGCATACCGGGGATGAGCTGCTATTTCCACAAGGCATCCGTTTGGAAGTGATTCAACGTCGTGAGCCATTTTATGAGTTACGTTATCCCCATACGGATCGGACTATTCTGCAAGTGATTGAAAGCATAGGTCATATTCCACTGCCACCGTATATGCGTCGTTCAGCAGAAGAGAGTGATTACGAACGCTATCAAACCGTTTATGCCAAGCAGAAAGGTTCAGTGGCAGCGCCCACGGCGGGGCTTCATTTTGATGAAGAATTATTGGAAAGGCTGTGCGATAAAAACATTGAGATAGGATGTTTAACCTTACATATTGGTGCAGGTACATTTGCGCCGGTGCGAGTGGAAGATATTCGCGATCATAAAATGCACTCTGAATATTTGGAAGTGTCGGAAGAGTTATGCGAGAAGATCAACTTTACTAAAGCGCGTGGAAAACGTGTGATTGCGGTGGGGACGACCAGCTTGCGGGCGTTGGAGACAGCTAGTCAAAGTGGCTGTATTGAACCTTATCATGGCGAGACGAATATTTTTATTTATCCGGGATATCGATTTCGATGTGTGGATGCCCTGGTCACGAATTTACACTTACCGTGTTCAACCTTGCTGATGCTCGTGTGCGCGTTTGGTGGTTATGCGCATGTGATGCGGGCGTATCGAGAAGCTGTGGCGCAGTCGTACCGGTTTTATAGCTATGGGGATGCGATGTGGGTGACGTTGGGTGTTTAATTCAATCCCTCTCAAACCATATTTTATTTTCCACATTATTGTTGCTCTCTGACCGAATCAGCCGAACGCCCACATATCCTCTATCAGTGGCATTCTTTAATTGCGTGTAATCAGCGCAAGAAACAGCTTGTCCATCACGAGGAACACTCGCTTTCTCATCAGGCGCTAAATTCTTTTCCATGATAAAGCGGAAACTGTCTGGATAATGGGGGCCGAAAAATGCCGTGACACAAGTAATGATTTTATAGCCATGCTTCAAATAAGCATTCACTGCCCGGCCATTTAACGGAATAACAGCTAGTTTGCATGAAGATAAATGCAGTTCTTTCGTTTTTTCTTCCGCTAAATTTAAAATATATTGACTAAGCCCTATACCGTGAAAATTTTCTTTAATGGCAACCCCTGAAATATAAAGATAATTCACTTTCTGTTCCAACCAAAAATACCCTGCTAATTCATCATCAACAAATACCCATTTTAAAACATCATTCCTCTCAACCGCTTTTTCAAGCTCCTCCTGCGTTAACGCGGGTGGAAGCTGTTGAGGTGGTAGCTGCATTTCTTTCATAGCATTTATCAAGTGTCTATTATCAAAATCGATTAGCTTAGCAAAATCATCTCGATTGATAGATTGCGTATTAATATTTTCCATTACTAATTCACCGGTGAAGGTGTGTTTGTTGAAGTTGCCTCTTGTGTTTTTTTCTCCATAATTTCACTCTCAAAATCAGCAGGTTTTTGACACCATTGATTATCGAGAGCAATTTTTTGTGCTTTATCAACAATAGTACTCCATGTATGAGAAGGTGTGAATTTTATGATACTGTTATATTCTCTAAGGAAATTAAAATTATCCTTTTTTAAAAATTGCATTATTTCCCGCAACTGTTCTTTATTTGTTGCGTTGTTTAAACACAGTAAAATAGATCTGCAAGAACTATATTTCATTTCTTGAGTGAAATGATGAGAAGGATGCTGAAGTTTCTGATGTAACATTAATGCAAGAAGATTGCGTAGTGGGTCACATAAAGCCTGGGTGGTAAAGAAT
>SCTP01000119.1 GCA_004322325.1 Gammaproteobacteria bacterium
CAATAATAGGGTTAATAATGCTTGCCTTATCCAAATGGCGTTAGCCGCTTGTTCGAAATAATGCGCGTGCGAGGTTTTATCAACTTCTACATCAATTTCATTCACACGCGGTAAAGGATGTAAAATTTTTAAATTGGGCTTAGCCGTGGTAAGTAAATCAGCGGTTAAAATATATTGCTTTTTGATAACTTCACTAAAACGCTCTTGCTGAATGCGCGTCATGTAAAGAATATCGACTTTGGGAATGATTTCTTCTAACGAATGATGAAAAGAAAAGCGCACACCAGCTTTTTTCAAGGCATCGCAAATCGGATCGGGTAAGGCAAGCGCGTCGGGGGCAACTAAAAATAATCGCACATCATATAACATACAAATTTGCGCGAAAGAATGAATCGTACGACCGTATTTTAAATCACCCACTAAAGCAATGGATAAGCCATTTAATCGCTGATGATGTTCTCGTATGGTAAATAAATCTAATAAGGCTTGTGTCGGATGTTGATTCGCTCCATCCCCTGCATTGATCACTGGCTTGGAGGAAACATCCGCCGCTAATCGTGCCGCGCCTTCTTTGGGATGGCGAATGACGACAAGATCAGCATAATCTGCAACGATGCGAATGGTATCAGATAATGTTTCGCCTTTTTTCACCGAAAGATTTTCTTCGCTAGAAAATCCAATCACGTTGCCGCCTAAACGCAACGTCGCGGTTTCAAATGACAGGCGGGTGCGTGTAGAAGGTTCAAAGAAACAGTGAGCGATAATCTTGCCTTGTAATAAAGGGGCAACCGATTGCGCTTCTTGCTTTAATTTCGCTGCTGTCGTTAATATTTGTTCTACTTGTGGTAAAGATAATTCTTTAATGGAAATAATATCGTTTCCATATAATAAATTATCCATCACGCACTCGCTTGCACTAACTGCGGATAATGCGCATGTCTCGCTCTGTATTCTTGCCATGAAAGAATCATCTCCGGTGTTTTGCCTTTAAAATCGATTAAACATTGCAGCATGATTTGAGCAATCTGCGTATTCGTAATCAATGGAATATGATGATCCACCGCCATGCGGCGAATCACATAGCCATCTGTTTGCGTATTAAGACCCGTTGTACTCGGGATATTAATAATAAGCTCCACTTTACGTTGTGCAATTAGCGTTTGCACATTCGGTTCGCTTCGTTCGCTGGTTTTATAGACGAAATACGAGCCAATGCCATTTTTTGATAAGAACGCATGCGTGCCGCTGGTGCTATACAGTTCCCATCCTTGTTCATCCAATTGTTTTAAATACGGTAAGAATTTGGCTTTATGCGACTCGCCAATCGACACCAGCAATCGTTTTTCCGGCAAGGTTTGCTCCGTGGAAAGCCAAGCGCGTAAATAAGCTTCATATAAATTTTCACCTAAGCACGCCACTTCACCGGTGGAAGCCATTTCCACATTCGCCACCGGATTCGCTCCTTTTAGACGATGATAAGAAAACTGTGGCGCTTTCACGCCCACATAATCTAATTCTAATGTTTCATACGTCGTCGGAATATGTTTACCCAGCATGGCACGCGTCGACATCGCAATAAAATTATAGCCAGTGACTTTTGACACAAATGGGAAAGAGCGTGAGGCGCGCAGATTACATTCAATCACTTGGATAAAATTATTTTTAGCGATGAATTGAATATTAAAAGGACCGGTTATTTTTAAAGCCGCCACAATTTCACTTGTAATTTTTTTCGTCCGGCGAATAGTTTCCAGATATAAACGCTGCGGCGGAATAACCAGTGTGGCATCCCCAGAATGAATACCTGCATTTTCAACATGTTCAGTAATCGCTTCGATAATAATTTTGCCTTTATCGGCAACACCATCCATTTCCAATTCTTTCGCATCTAAAATGAATTTGGAAATGACGACAGGATGTTCACGAGAAACGAGCGAGGCTTCTTGCAAGTATTGCTCTAACGATTGCTCATCATAAGCCACGTTCATGGCTGAACCGGATAAAATATACGAGGGTCGGATTAAAACAGGATAACCGATTTGTTCAGCAAACCGTTTAGCATTTTCTAAACTGGTGGCACGCTGCCACGGGGGTTGGTCGATCCCTAAATGGTTTAGTAAAGCAGAAAATTTCTCTCTGTCTTCTGCCTGATCAATGGATTCTGCTGGCGTGCCAAGTAAATGATACCCTGCTTTTGCTAAAGGTAAAGCAAGATTATTGGCGATTTGACCACCCACGGAAACAATAATGCCAGCTACTTGTTCAAAGTCAGCGATATCACGCACACGTTCTTGTGTTAATTGCTCGAAATACAATCGGTCCGATTCATCATAATCAGTGGAAACGGTTTCAGGATTAGAATTAATTAAAATGGCTTTTTTGCCCAATTCACGCAGTGCGCGTGAGGTATTAACCGCACACCAATCAAATTCAACAGACGAACCAATCGCATACGGTCCTGAGCCTAAGACCACCACAGGTCGATCAACAGAAGGCTCAATATCATGTTCGCAGGCGTGATAGGTTAAGTATAAGTAATTTGTTTTCGCCGCAAATTCACCTGCCAAAGTATCAATCTGTTTAACATAAGGAACAATATTTGCTTTAAGGCGTAGCGCACGGATCTCGTCTTCTGATTGATGCGTGAGACGGCCAATGGCTCGATCAGAAAATCCCATTTGCTTCGCCGTTTTTAATAAATCCATGTTGAAGTGTTTTTCCAACGCAGCAATGGCATGGATATGGGATAAAAACCAGGTATTAATATTGCTTAACCGATGCGCTTCCTCAACCGTTCCTCCTTGTAAAAAATATTGATACAGGGCAAACAAGCGTCGATCAGTTGGGTATTCAATCTCTTTTTTCGGCTCAAGAATCGTGTGCGGATAATCACTTAAACAGGAAGCACCAATGTTGAGCATCCCAACCGCTTTTTGTAATGCCTCTGGAAAGGAGCGGCCAATACTCATGACTTCGCCCACACTTTTCATTTCCGTGCCAATGGTGCGTTCTGCTGTTTTAAGTTTATGTGTATCCCAACGCGGAATTTTCACGACGATATAATCTAGGGCAGGCTCGAAGAAAGCACAGGTTTGTTGCGTCACGCTATTTTTAATTTCATGCAGTAAATAACCTAAGCCTAATTTCGCTGCTACAAACGCTAATGGATAACCAGTCGCTTTAGACGCTAAAGCACTTGAACGCGATAACCGTGCATTCATTTCAATCACACGATAATCGCCATTCGCTGGGTTAACAGCAAATTGAATATTACATTCACCCACAATATTAAAATGATTCGCGATCGCAAGTGACATATTACGCAAATGTTGATGATCACGATTACTTAAGGTTTGCGCCGGTGCCACCACAATACTTTCACCCGTATGCACCCCCATCGGATCCAAATTTTCCATGTTACAAATTGTTAACGCATTCCCGCCGGCATCACGGACGATCTCATATTCAAATTCTTTCCAGCCTAGTAAATATTCTTCAATTAAAATTTGCGGCACCGTGGCAAAACATTCTTTAGCGCGCTTGATCAATTCTGCTTCATGGGTAATTTTCCCTGAACCTAAACCACCTAAGGAAAATCCTGAACGCATCATAATGGGATAGCCAATTTCTTTTGCTGCGGCGACCGCTGCGTCTACTGTCGTCACACAAATGCTGCGCGGCGTTTGAATGTGAATACTTTCCAACGCTTGTTTAAACAAATCACGATCTTCTGTTGCACGAATCGAGGCAATAGCCGTGCCTAATACAGCCACATGGTGTTCCGCCAACACCCCGGCTTTTTCCAGCGCTAACCCCAGATTAAGGGCTGTTTGGCCGCCGAACCCTAATAAAATGCCATCGGGTTTTTCTTTCTGAATAATTTGGCTGACGACTTCCACGGTTAATGGCTGCAAATAAAGTTGATCTGCCATGTGGGCATCCGTTTGCACCGTCGCAATATTGGGATTAACGAGAACGACGTAAATGCCTTCTTCTTTTAGCGCTTTAATCGCTTGCGAACCAGAGTAATCAAACTCACCGGCTTGGCCGATGCGTAATCCGCCGGAGCCGAGGAGTAGGACTTTTTTAACCATGTGATGCCTCAATTAACTGATAAAATTTCTGAAACAGCCATTTCGTATCTTCCGGCCCTGGCGCTGCTTCTGGATGAAATTGTACTGAAAAAAATGGTAATGATTGATGCTCAATGCCCGCGACGCTATGATCATTGAGATTTCGAAACGCTACTTTCCAATCTGATGATAAGCTGCTTTCCTCCACCGCATAACCATGATTTTGTGAGGTGAGGTAACAGCGATTCGTCGGCAGATATAAACAAGGTTGGTTATGAGAGCGATGACCAAAAGGCAGTTTATACGTCTTCGCGCCTGCCGCAAGCGCCATCAATTGGGTGCCTAGGCAAATGCCAAATACGGGCTTTTGCTTCGTCATGGCCTTACGCACAATCTCGACCGTGGTCTGACATTGTTCAGGATCACCGGGACCATTGGAGATAAAGACGCCGTCAAATTCTTCATGGGTAAAATCATAATTAAACGGAACGCGTTTAACGCGTACGGGGAATTGTAGCAGTGAGCGTAAGATGTTTTCTTTCATTCCACAATCCATAGCGATAATGAGTTTCTCACCTTCGCCATAATAACAGGGTTCTTTGATTGAAACCTCTTCCACCCAATTAACTTGCTCAAAATTCTCAAAATGATCCGGTCTTACACCGACTGGTGTGATCGCACTGGGTACGACCCCTTTTGTCCGCAAGCATTTTGTCAACGCGCGCGTATCAACGCCCGTCAAAATAGGAATGTGTTGATCAGCTAGCCATTGGTGCAAAGAATGGAGCGCGGCTGGGTTGGAATAAAATGAAGAAAGTTCAGAAACCACCACACCGCGTACATGAATTTTTTTAGATTCCCAGGTGGCAGAATCAAGGACGCCATAATTGCCAATTAAAGGATACGTAAAAGCAAGGATTTGGCCAGCGTACGAGGGATCGGTTAATGATTCAACATAACCCACCATTCCGGTATTAAAAACAACTTCCCCAAAGGCGGGATGCTCCTGCTGAACAGGGACTTCACCGTAAAATATTTCACCTGATTTTAAGACTAGTTGTGCAGTGAAGCGCATATTTTGTAGTACTGACCTTAAGTTGCGTATTTGTACCATTTTTAAAAGAGTGGGGCAACTGGTGTTTCAACTCACGAACGAACAAATACCGCCAAGGGCCTGTAATCACCCTTATCAGCCTCCCTCAGCGCGTTAATATATTGAGTCCGCACGAGACTCTCTGCTTCTAGCTTTTGCTTCCCCCATGTAAATCGGGTTTCGCCTGCCTGGGCAAGCAATAAATCTGCCATCAACCGCGCATGCCTGCCGTTTCCATTCGCAAAGGGATGAACCCATACTAACCGATGGTGAAAACGATAAGCAATTTCATCCGCTGAATAAGTTTGCTTGATGATTTGATAAGCCGCATCCTCTAGTATGTTTCTTAATTCTGTCGTGATTTTTGAGGAATCTACTCCTATATTTTTCCCCGTATTTCTAAAAGTTCCTGCCCATTTCCACGTATCTTCAAACATTTTTTTATGTAATAGCCTTACAAAATCAATAGTAAGAAAATTACCATGATTGAATGTTGAAAATAACCAACCTTCGGCCTTCAAAATATTTGCTGCTTCCCATTCATTTAATTGCCCTTGCGTTGTTATATGCAAGGGCATAAGTCCAGCTATTTCATCTGGGTCAAGAGGAGTAGCTCCCGGGATATATTCAAATTTCATGATTATTTCTTCTTTTGTAAAGTTTCGATTAATTTTTTACGTAATTTTTCCTGGTCACTATTCTTGGATAGTTTAGAAGTTGCCCACAATTTTTTGTTCAAATGTTCCATCAGACTTTTAACCAGCTGTTCTTGCTGCTTCTTTAAACTGTCTGCATCAAGCGATTGTGCTTCTAACGACATTGAATGAGCAATGCTTGCTACTCTTTCTTTTGCAACTTCTTTGGCCTGCTCTTTGATAATACTTTCTAGTGTTGTGTTACCTTTTGGCACAATAGCATAAACCAATTCACATCCCATCGCATTGGCAGCTTCCTTTAACGTTCTCAGTGTTACAGCATCACGAACTTCTGCACTTTCAAGCTGGGTGATACGTGAACGAGTCAAACCCAAACGCTTAGCCAGTTGCTCAGCCGACATACTTAATGCTACCCGTAATGTTTTTACCCACCCGGCTCTCGGTCTCGCGGATTGGCTATTTACTACTTGCCATTCTTTTAATTGCCTATCAAGCTGCTTAATCGCAAGCCAACGATTATTCATACAGATACCTTTTGTATTCATTTATATATACAAATTTTAACACAAATAACCATATTTATGTATACAAAAATAAACGGCCTTCTTTACAACCCCACCCTAATCAAGTATTTTTCTCCCAACTTAGTTTTTCAGGCTACTCACTATGCAATCCAACGCCATCATCACCTCCCTCTACCAAATCGGCGCCATCCAGTTCGGTGAATTCACCTTAAAAAGCGGCCAGACTTCCTCCGTTTACGTTAACCTTCGCAAAATCATCTCTTACCCCCACTTATTGCGAACCATTGCCACCGCCATGTGGCAAAAAGTCCAAGGCTGTTCCTTCGACTTAGTCTGCGGCGTTCCTTACACCGCCTTACCCATCGCCACTTGTTTATCCCTCGACCATAACATCCCCATGATCATGCGGCGCAAAGAGAAAAAAGAGTACGGCACCAAGCAATTGATCGAGGGCGAATTTAAACCGCAACAGCGCTGCTTAATTATTGAAGATGTGGTGACAACCGGTAGCAGTATCCTGGAAACCGCGGCGGATTTGGAAAATAGCGGTTTGATCGTGACGGATTTAGTCGCACTCATTGATCGCGAACAAGGCGGCAAAGAAAATTTGACACAAAAGTACCAACTTCACACCTTGTTTTCCTTATCCGATATCTTACAAGCGAGATCTGCCTAAATGACTGTCTGCCATTTATCTTATACAGAACGCGCCAATTACTGCCTCTCGCCGCTTGCAACCCGTTTATTTCAATTGTTAGATGAAAAAGAAACCAACCTTGCCTTATCCGCCGACGTCACCTCCGCACAAACGTTGCTCGAGCTGGCAGATCGGCTAGGGCCCGAAATTTGCATGCTGAAAACGCATATCGATATCATCACGGATTTCACCCCCGCCCTGACGCAAGAATTACGCAAGCTGGCTCATCATCATCGTTTCTTGATATTTGAAGATCGAAAATTTGCTGATATCGGTCATACCGTGAAACATCAATATGAAGGCGGGATTTATCGCATTGCCGATTGGGCCGACCTCACCAACGCGCATAGCTTGCCTGGCCCCGGTATTATTCGCGGTCTGGCAGAAGTGGGGCGGAAAAAG
>SCTP01000120.1 GCA_004322325.1 Gammaproteobacteria bacterium
GCGCCCAATTCCATATAAATAGTGGTTAATGCATAGAGGACGACGGGTAGCTCAGTTAATTCAGACGTCTTTTTTTGAATTAATTCTACCAGATTATTTGCGTTGAGTTTCTTGTAACAATACAGACGTAATGTCTTCGTTTCAGGATCATCATTCGCTAATGTCAAATAAAGCAAGGCGAGCACGTAAGCTTTTTGATGATCTGTTTCATCCACTGAGTCGGGATACATGAAAATAAAGCGGCCGATGGTAAGATATAATTTCTGCTCTTGGAGAAAAGTATCGTTTAAAATAATTTTCGAAGTCTGTTTGAGAAAATCAGCTAAGTGGTGAGGGGTTAAAGTTTTATTAAATAATAACTTCGGGATTTCTTCCTCATAGAGGGTAATAAGCGTTGCAGCAAAAATTCGATTATTCATCCTTTAACCCTCCCTGTTTAATTATTACTTAAAAAATAACGCCTTATACCTTACTGCAAAATAGGAAGTTCGTCACCTCTTGTCATCGCCTGTATTTCATTTTATTGTTAAACACCTTTTTGTTCTGGCAGCAAGCTGATGACACAACGTATTCAAAAATTAACCAACTTACTCGCTAACCAAATCGCGGCGGGCGAAGTTGTTGAGCGGCCAGCCTCCGTGGTGAAAGAATTAGTGGAAAATAGCTTGGATGCAGGTGCTACCCAAATTGATATTGATATCGAGCAAGGCGGGGTGCGGTTAATTCGTGTACGGGATAATGGTTCAGGCATTCATCAAGAAGATTTACCCTTGGCACTGAGCCGGCATGCGACGAGTAAAATTCACCAACCCGACGATTTATCTCAGATTATGACCCTCGGGTTTCGAGGGGAAGCGCTAGCCAGTGTGGGGTCTGTTTCTCGTCTGGCGTTGACGTCAGCACAGGCAAAAAGGACGGGTTGGCAAATTACTTTACATGGCGACATGGCTTCGGATATCTCACCAGCAGCCCATCCGCAAGGTACGACAGTGGAAGTGCGTGATTTATTTTTTAATACGCCTGCCCGACGTAAATTTTTACGCTCGGAGAAGACAGAATTTGATCATATCGATGAGTTAATCAAACGTACCGCACTATCCGCATTTCATGTCGGGTTTAGCTTAAAACATAATCAGCGTCTGGTAAGACAATATTTTCCAGCCTCGGCGCCAGCCAATGCCAGTGAAAGATTGGGTGCTTTATGTGGTCCCGCCTTTGTAGAGCAGGCGGTGCATATTGAGGCGGAAGGTGCTGGTATGCGGTTGACTGGGTGGATTGCCTTGCCAGCCTTTTCGCGTAGTCAGGCGGATTTGCAGTATTTTTACGTGAATGGGCGAATGGTGCGCGATAAGTTAGTCATACATGCGCTAAAAGAAGCCTATCACGATGTGTTATATCGAGACCGTTATCCAGCTTATGTGCTCTTTTTAGAGATAGCCCCTCAGCAAGTGGATGTGAATGTGCACCCAACGAAACATGAAGTGCGGTTTCGTGAAGGACGCGTGGTGCATGATTTTGTCTTCCATAGTGTTCATGATGCCTTGGCGCAGCCGGTGCCAGTTGAAAAAACGGTGGAGAGAAGTGAGGTGAAGCTGCCTCCGCCCGCTATAGCAGCACCGCATCGGGTGCAAGAGCAGCTAGCGCTTTATCGGACACTGCATGAAGAAACACCTTTACCGCTAAAGCAGGAACAAGATGTTCCTCTAGGCTTCGCCTTAGGCCAATTGCAAGGCATCTATATTCTTGCTGAAAACGAGCAAGGTCTCGTTATTATCGATATGCACGCTGCTCATGAGCGCATTCTTTATGAAAAAATGAAGGAAGCTCTGGCCCAGCACGTCATGCCCAAGCAACTGCTGCTCATGCCCTTGACGCTCACCTTAAGCGAACGCGAAGCAGATTGCGTGGAGCAAGAGATGGATTTATTTCAACAGCTAGGCTTCCAAGTAGAGCGCATCGCCAAAGAAACGATTGCCGTGCGCGAAGTACCGCAACTGCTGGCGGAAGGTCCTATCGCTCAACTCATCCGCGATATCATTACTGATTTGCTTTCTCACGGAAAAAGCTTGCGTGTCGAAGAAAATATGCATAGACTACTTAGCACTTTAGCCTGCCACAGCGCGATACGCGCCCATCGTCGAATGTCCCTCCCCGAAATGAACGCCCTTCTCCGTCAAATGGAAAAAACCGACCATAGTGGACAGTGCAACCATGGCCGGCCAACGACGCTGCAATTATCACTGGAAGATTTGGATAAATTATTTTTACGTGGTCGTTAAATGACAAATACTATTTCATCACAACCTATTATTTGTTTAATGGGGCCGACGGCTTCTGGCAAAACGCCTTTAGCCGTGGAAATCGTGCAGCATTTTCCATGCGAAATTATTAGCGTGGATTCTGCGATGGTTTATCGTGGGATGGATATTGGCACGGCGAAACCAGGAGCGGAGGTGTTGAAAATCGCCCCGCATCGTCTGATTGATATTGCTGATCCGAAAGAAGCGTATTCTGCTGGCCAATTTCGTATGGATGCGCTGCGTGAAATAGAAGATATCATCGCGCGTGGCAAGATCCCATTGCTGGTAGGCGGCACGATGCTTTATTTCCGTGTGCTCATGCAAGGATTAG
>SCTP01000121.1 GCA_004322325.1 Gammaproteobacteria bacterium
TAAAAATTGATAATAATCAAGTTGAATTGATAAGATAAGCGCTAGAAACGATTTGTGCATTTAACTCTTAAATATTTATCTCAATATTATGATATAGTCATTTAACGCCCCCGATGTTTCTTCTTCCGTTTTTCCTGCTTCTGGCGAAATTTCTCTTCCTGCTGCGTCTCTTTTTCAGCTTTGGAAATAGATTTTTTTAATTTTTTATTTTTCTCCAACTCCAGCCGTAACACTTCTTGAGCATGTGTTGCGCTAGACAAGCCTTTCTTGGCTTTTTCCATTTCTCGCCTCACTTCGCGCTGCATCCGTTTGGGATTTTTTCGTTTAATTACCAATTCGAAATCTTGTGGCGCAGTGAATTTTAACTCATCGAAATGCGTGAGAACAAAATCATAAAGCTCTGCGTCAGTCGGTTCTCCGCCAAAAATTTTACGCGCTGCCGCATAACCTTCAGCATCATTCCGTTCAAAAAGTCCTACCCAGAAAGAATTTTCTAATAATACCGTCACTTTAATGGTGTATTTTTTCTTAATAATGAGGTTCATTATGATTGCTCGCCGCAAAAAATAAATAACTATCTTATCATGGGTTAACTTATCTCAAAAACAAAAACTTGTATTTACCATTTACCTATGCAAAACTAAAAATTTTATTTTAGATGAATAAAGGAGTAATTCTATGAAAGTGATACAAGGACTGTTGTGCGGGCTAGTGTTAACTTTATTTTTATCAAACTCTTGGGCATTAATAACAAAAAATGACGTTACGATTGTCGAAGATGATCTCAAGACAATCGGGATTCGAGATATAGTGAAAATTGAATCTGATTTGGGGTTAGAAAACGACAAGCAAGAAATGGTGATAAGGCATGTTCTTACTACCGGCAAAAATCAAGCAAGCAAAGAATATATGTTTGTTGATATCAATACACTTGAACAAATTAAGCCTTCTTTTAAAGCATTTTATGTCACAAATAGTAATAAGCAATTAGCACTTTCGAATCAGCAAGTGGGTTCACTCATACATTCAATGGATACCAGTTCAGGAAATGTACCGCGTTGGGTAAGTGATAAGCATCAAAAGAAATATATCAATGTTGTCTTACAAAAAAATAATGATCCAGAAGGTCATATCAGTATGTTATCAGTGAAAGATGCAAAGATGCTGATTAACTGGGCTATCAAAAATAACCACCTGGTGAGAGAAGATCATCCCGCAACGAGCATGCAATCTGCTGGTTAAAAGTGGAATTGGGCTGAGCTATGAGACCAATCTATTTCATGGCTCGCTTCTTCTTAAATTTGCTCCGTAAAAAAATACGGTATTATTTCATCAGTTTTAACAATATTATTTATGCTCCATAATCTATTTTTGAGCTAAAATAATGAAAAATTATCTTTTAAGTAGTATTGCTATAGCAGCTTTATCGCTTAATTCTATCCATGGTTATGCAATGGAACCCACAGCAGAAGTATTGGATACCGTCCATCAAAACTATCCATCTGCAAAAATAATACAAAGCACTTATTGTAAACTTGGAGAAGAAAAAGTAGAGTCGTTTGGCTTGCTTATTGAAG
>SCTP01000122.1 GCA_004322325.1 Gammaproteobacteria bacterium
GACCGCCGCCGTCGAGATCGGGCATCGGCGAAAATGAAAGTTTTTTTTATTTTCAATTCGATCAAGGGTGGCTTCCGTAATCAGTAATTGCGTGCCGAGGATTTTATTCATTTTTTCTAATTTAGCAGCCGTATTAACGACATCGCTGATGGCTGTACAATCCATTCGATCATTAAAACCAATGGTTCCTAAAGCAACAACGCCGCTATTTAAACTAATGCCAATATCAACCGGAATTTTTCCTGCTTGCTTTCTTTCTTGATTAAAATTTTTCAAATTTTTTAACATCGTGATAGAGGCAGAAACAGCTTTATCGCTGGTGCCAAAAAATAGCGCCATCACCGAGTCACCAATATATTTATCAATAAATCCGCCTTGCTGAATAATCGCTGGTTCAAGATAGCTAAAGAGAGAATTGATAAAGGCAAAATTTTCTAATGGCGTGAGGTTTTCTGATATGCGTGTAAATGAGCGGATATCGAGAAACAAGACAGTAGTGTCTTCTTCAACATGATCCCCCAAATTAATTTGAGTAATATTCTCTTTATGTAATATGTTTATAAAGGCATGAGGTACAAATCGATCAGAAGCCTGCATTAATTGATACAAGTCTGCTTTACTCTTTTCTATTTCCAGTAAATCACGAAAGGATCGCAATGCCATGACAAGGGCGGTATAAAATTTATTTTCAGTCAATTCCGTTTTTTCTTTGTAATCATTAATATCGTATTCAATGATTACTTTCTTTTCCGGTGCTTGACCAGGTTGTCCCGTGCGAATAATGATACGGGTTAAGCCATTTTTCGCTTCTTCTCGCAAGTACTTAACAAATTTTAAGCCAGCATCTTCTTCTTCCATGACTACATCAAGCAAAACTAAAGCAATGCCTTTATTTTCTTCCATTAACTTTTTAGCTTCTTTACCCGAATAAGCGCTCAAAAATTCAATACTTTTATTTTCAAATTCAAAATTACCAAATGCTAATTTGGTGATACGATGAATGTCTGCTTCATCGTCCACAATCAGAATTTTCCACTTCTCTTTTTTATCTTTCACGGGAGAGGTGGCGTTTTCTTCTTCATCCTTGTCTGGAAATAAAAGATCATTCACTTTTGTCATGAATAATGCTACCTCGTTTCGGTGTTTTCTCGTTGGCATTTTTACGCTGTAATTGTTGAATAATATGCTTGCCGATTTCATCAATCGGTAAGATATAATTAGCGGCTTGCAAATCTACTGCAAACCCTGGCATTCCCCACACCACACTGCTTGCTTCGTCTTGCGCAATGGTTTCACCGCCAGCTTGTTGAATAGCGCCCATGCCTCGGGCTCCATCTTTTCCCATGCCGGTTAATAACACAGCGATGCTTTTTTCTCCGGCGGCGAGTGCAAGGGAATAAAATAGCACATCAATCGATGGTTTATGGCCATTCAGCTTAGGGCCACGATTTAGCCGGCAAATATATTTGCCGCGTTTTCTCACGACTTCTAAATGGGTTTCGCTTTTTGCCACGATAATATGGCCTGGCTTAATTTCTAAGCCTTCGTGGGCTTCAAGGACAGTCGAGTGATAGTTTTTATCCAGACGATGCACAAAGGGAGTGCTGAAATCTTTATGAATATGTTGCACGATCACAATTCCTGGCATATTAACAGGCAGTTGCGCCAGAACGCGTTCAATGGCTTCAATACCGCCGGTGGAAGCACCGATGGCGATAATATATTCGCTTAAATAATCAGGCTGCATGTAATTCATAACAGTGTTATTTTCATCGGTTGAATGAGTAAACGGGTGAAGCAAAGGAGAGCGAACTTTAGCCTGACTAGCGTTTTTGACTAATTGGATGAGACGATTGGCATAATTCCCGAGGTCATGCAACTCTTCGGTGGCTGGTTTTTTAATATAATCCACAGCACCTAAAGCGAGTGCTTCCAACGTAATGGCGCTGCCTTTTTCAGTAAAAGAAGACACCATGATGACGGGCATAGGATGTAAGCGCATGAGATTTTTTAAAAAAGTAATGCCATCCATTTTTGGCATTTCAATATCGAGGGTTAATACATCAGGCTGAAGTGTTTTGATTAAGTCTCGCGCGATAAAAGGATCCGATGCAACACCGACGACTTCAATATCAGGATCAAGAGAAAATATCTTCATTAAAATTTGCTGCATGATTTTGGAATCATCCACAATTAATACTTTAATTCTTTCCTCTCGCATGCTTTTCATTCCTTTCTATTTTGGCTATTATTTGTACAGCGCAGCTTGTACCCTCTATTTATTAGTATAGTGGATATAGGAGGAAGAAGAGTGGATATCGTGAATTGGTTAAGTTATTGATAATAAGAGTTAAATAAACGATACCCCATAACGCAGCGGGGGTAAGCCAAGGTGTTTGGCAATACTTTGCCCAATATCAGCAAAAGTATCGCGTTTACCGATAGGACCAGGCGTAACGCCAGGGCCAAACGCGATGACAGGAACATGCTCACGAGTGTGATCAGACCCTTGCCAAGTCGGGTCGCAGCCATGATCAGCGGTGATCACCGCCATGTCACCGGGTTGGAAGATGCTTTCTAATTCAGGTAGCCAGCTATCAAAATCTTCTAGCGCTTTCGCATAACCCATAATATCGCGACGGTGGCCGTAGAGCATATCGAAATCAACTAAGTTAACAAACGTGATACTGTGATCCGGTGCGTTTTTGGCTTCTTGAATGAAAGTGGCAAATAATGCTTGGTTACCATTGGCTCTGACCATTTTGGTGATACCGTGATTAGCATAGATATCAGCGACTTTGCCAATGGCAATGACTTCGCCGCCTGCTTGCACGAGCTTGTCTAACAGCGTGGGCTCGGGAGGAGGTGTCGCGTAGTCGTGACGATTACCTGTTCGATAATAATGTTCAGGCGTGCCGGCAAAAGGTCGAGCAATGACGCGACCAATATTATAAGCATCCACTAATTCGCGGGTGATTTCGCATAGTTCATATAACCGCTGCAAACCAAATGATTCTTCATGCGCTGCAATTTGAAAGACACTGTCTGCCGAAGTATAAACAATCGGCTTGCCTGTTTTCTGATGTTCTTCACCTAACTCATTAATGATCACTGTCCCAGAGGCGTGTTTATTGCCAAGTACGCCGGGAAGATGGCCTCGTTTGATGAGCTCATCTAATAAGGGTGGCGGGAAGCTGGGATAGTCTGGTGGAAAATAACCCCATTCAAATAAAACCGGCACACCGGCCATTTCCCAATGACCGCTTTGGGTATCCTTGCCCAGGCTAACTTCGGCGGCACAGCCATAAGCGCCTTGAATAGGAACATTGACGGCTAACCCAGGAACCGGCTGCCCTTTGCTAATCATGGCCGCACCGTTTAAACCGAGGCGGGTTAAGTTAGGAAGCTGTAAAGGCGCTTTCGCTTGCTGACAATATTCCGCAATATGGCGCAGGGTATCCGCGCCTTCATCGCCATACCGATTGGCATCAGCGGTGGCGCCGAGGCCAAACGAATCGAGCATGATAATAAAGGCACGCGGCATTAGGCTTGCGCTCTGCAATAAGTTTCACGAATAAAGAAAGCGAGTATCAAGGCGATAATAAACGAAATCGGCATGACTAGCATGGCGAAATTGAAATCTTGCGCCGTGTACGTCGTCAAATGCCCGCTTCTTTCCATCAACCAGCCAAAGAAAGGCGGTACGATAAATCCGCTGATCATGATGCAGATAGAATCAATGCTGATCGCTGTACTGGTTAAATAAGGCGGATTGAGCTCGGCAATGGTGGGATAAGTTAACACTTGTGAGCTGGTGACTAATCCGATTAAGAAGAATAAGAAAATGATGGCTGAGAGAGATAAATCAGGCATGTACATTAAAACCAGCATGACGATAAGCGATAAAATCGCGCCGATAATCATCGGGAGGACGCGGCGTTCTATGTGGTCAGAGATCCAGCCATAGAGCAGCGAACCGACAATGACACCAATGAAGAAAACGGTGGTGGCATAAGAAGCTTGTTCGGGGGTGATATGGTGGACTTGGGTTAAGTAAAGCACGCCCCATAAGCCGCCCAAGATGAAGACGGGCAAATTGATGAGTGAGGTATACAGTCCGCCTAGCCAATTTTGGGGGTTTAAAGCGGCTAATTGAATGCAACGCCATAATCCTAATGCTTGTAAATGAGCATGATCGGCTTTAGCCGCTTCTTGGGCTTGTGCATCCGTGGGCCGGTCTTGAACAATGAAGAGAATCGCCAAGAAAATCACTACGCCAAGCGCGGTATTGATCATTAACCCTGTGCGCCAATTACCTAGGAATTGATTAAGTAGCGCAAACGGCGTCTGCGCGACTAAGCCACCTAACATGGCCATGGTGACAATGACACCGGTGACGAAAGCCATTCGATGCGGCGGAAACCAGCGGGAAGCAATGCGAATACAGCTTAAGAAGCAAAATGCCGCGCTAAGGCCGATCATAAACCGTCCGGCGGCAGCGACCCAATATTGGGTGGCGATGGCAAAGAAAAACGTGCCTATCGTGCAAATTGCCACAGCAGAAAGAAGGAGTTTTTTGGTGGAATAGCGATCAAGCAAGTTGCCGGCTAGAAATAACATCAAGGCATTGGCATAGAAATACATTGAGAAAAGCTGCCCGATTTGTTCGGCATCTAACTGGAAGGTTTCTCGGAGTTGGGAGTTGATGGTGTTGAAAAGGTTCATCTGTATGAATTCATAGAAGAAAAACAGAGAAGCGGTAAAAATGACTAACCAGGCGAGCTTAGTGTGTACGGTTTTTTGCTGTTTATGTATATCTTGCATAAATATTGCACTTTTTGGGTTATTGACGGTTGGCCGAATTTAAACACATCCGCCTTCCTTTTGGCAAGAATTTGAAGCTTTCTGATACACCGTTGCGTAGGCTTTCGCAATCTTCTCCCAAGCAAACGTTTCTATATAGCGATGGTTATCTTGCCCCATCGTCTCGCCTAGAGAAGGATGGCTGAGAAGGGAAGCGATAGCTTGCACCCAGGCAGAAACCCTATCGGGTGTGACCAACTGTGCTTGCATGCCTAATGTCTGCAAATACCGTGATGTGGAGCTGTCACTTGCAACGATGGCTTTGCCAGCCGCCATGGCTTCTAAGAGTACAATCCCAAACGCTTCTTGCCACGCATTCGGCTGTGTAGGGAAAAGAATGAGTCGCGCTTGGCTAAATAAATGTTTTTTCTCATCACCGCGAACATAACCTGTAAAAATCAGGCTGGCTTTCGGAATGGGCATGCCTACTTGAAAATCAGTGACCACCTCTAAACCTAATTGCTTTGCCTGTGCCTGCAAGGCAGCTTCATGCGAACCTGTTCCTGCAATGACTAACGACGTCGTGATACCTTGTTTTCTCAAAGCAGCATAAGCATCAATTAAAATGCTAAAACCTTTTTCTGGCTCCAAGCGTCCGATAGCAAATAAATAATCTTGCATGGGTTGATGAGGATAAGTACGCCAGGCGGCGACGTCAATTCCATTATGAATAATTTCGCTTTTATCAGACGTGTCATAGAGTTGATGCGAAGCTTGTGTCATCAATGGAGTAAGATGAGTGACGAAAGCGGCTTGACGTAATATTTTCTGACAGCGTTTTTGAATATTACGACGCTGCAAACGTTTTGAATTTGCTTCTAAAATATCGCTGTGACTTGTGATGATGTACGGGATACCCGTGTGTTTGCTAGCGTGCATTGCCATGTAACCGGCGCGATAAGTACCTTGTGCGTGAATCAAATCAATTTTTTCTTGTTGGCAAAGTGTGATGAGTGGTAATAATTCATTTTTAGCAGGAAAAAAACGTGGTTTGAGAAAAGGCCCTGTGTAATGCAAGATATGATTGCTTAACAATTCAGGCGCTAAGAGTTGAGTGGTATTTTTATTTTTAGCTTGTGTATAGATAATCGAGTTCACACCGTATGCTTGTAAAGCAAGTGGAAGGTAATGTAGAAATTCTGCTAAACCGCCAATCACTGTATCGGCATAACGATGAGAGAGAAACAATATTTTCATGGTATAAGACCAGCGTTATTTTTGTAGTAAAGCTGAAGAATAATCTGGTTATGCTAGAAAAACCAGTAGAAATTAAGATTTGATCGGATAAATCACTCCATCCTGGATGGTAGCGACCACGGGTATATCTTTAACTGTCATCGCCGGCTCTGTGAGCGGATTGCGTCCTAAGACGGTGAAATCTGCACGTTTGCCTATTTCAATACTGCCAATTTCATTTTGCAAATTAAGTAAATAAGCAGCGTTTAATGTCACCGCTCGTAACGCATCTTCAGCTGAAATTCGTTGATTGGCACCTAACACTCGCCCGGAGGCTGTTACACGATTCATGGCTACCCACATTGAATGGAGTGGGCCTAATGGTGTAACCGGTGAATCAGTATGAAGAGAAAAAAGCACACCTTGTCGTTTTGCTTCACCTGCTGCATCCATGCGATTAGCGCGATCAGGGCCTAGTAAGATGGCGTAATGCTGATCGCCCCAATAATAAATGTGATTAGCAAATAAATTCACATACGCACCTAATTGACGTGTCCGTCTAAATTGTTCTGGACTTGATAATTGATCATGTTCGAGCACAAATAATTGCGCACGACGTGGTGCAACGGTTTGCAAATAAGCTAAGACATCTAAAGCAGATTCTGTTGCTTGATTACCATTGACGTGAACGTGAATAGGATAACCTGCTTTCCAAAAAGGTAACGCTGCTTCTTTCAGTTGAGGCGTGGGGGTGTTAAAAATTCCATTGGGTGCACCGTTAAAATAACCTGGCCATTCTAAGCGCGCTGTGTAACCTTGAATAGAACCATCCGACACAAATTTAACTTGACCGAAACGCAATTTGTTTGAATTCTGTTGGATAAGTGCTTCGAGATGTGACATGCCTTGTCCGGATGATTGATTATTCATGCTTGTTAATAAAATACCGTCGTAAACAATGACCATGCGTAATGGAAAATGCGCATCATTCGCCGCTTGTTTTAATACCGTTACCATATCATTTTCACCAGGGCCGCCAAATAAAAGTTCAGAAAAAGTGGTTAACCCTAAACGATGTGCGGTATCACCGAGGCCGTATAATCCTGTTTTGAATGAATCAGGAGAAAATAATTGATTAAAGAAAAGCATCACGACGGGGCCGGCGGCTGCCATTTCCTTTAAGACACCTGTTGGTTGGCCCGTTTTATCTTTCATCACGCCGGGGGTATGTGTTTGAGCGTTATAATGCGCGCGAGATAGTAAAACACTATTCACATAACCGATATGTTCACTGGCATTTAATACAAAAATAGGTCGTGTTTTAGAAATTTGATCGAGATCGGCGGCAGTTAAATCTTCATTATTGAAATAAATAGGATCATATCCCCAGGCGAATAAGACAGCGTTCGGGTCTGTTAGTTTTTTATCGGCTTCTTTTAAGTGATTGATTACTTCAGCTTTGGTTTTAGCGGCGGGTAAAATAGCGCCGTTTAATCCAGGAAAATCCCAGTAACCGACATAAGGATGAGCTAAAAAGACTGCCAACATGGTTAAATGAGAATGTGCTTCAATTAGTCCAGGGACAATAATGTTATGAGCAAATGTATTATCGATGGTGTAGCTTCCTGCTTTTAATCCTTTCTTCACTTCATCGAGTGAGCCTACGGAATAAATCCGGCCGTTTTGTACGGCGACGGCAGTGGCTTCAGGTTGGATGTGATCCATGGTGATGATTTTTTTTGCGGTGTAAATGGTGGTGGTGTCTGCCCATATATTTTGTAGGCAGGTTAAAAGTAAAACCAGTATGAGGAATAAAGAACGATAACGTAGCTGCATTCCGTGCATTGAATTATCCCTTTACTTTCAAAAGTAAGCTCAAATTATACCTTAAACATTCGTAAAAAAATATCGTTCATGTTCTAACAACCACTGCTTGCGATCTACTCCTCCGTTGTATCCACCTAATTTACCATTTGCGTTAATAACGCGGTGACATGGTACGACGATAGCTAGCTGATTAGCACCATTGGCTTGAGCTACTGCACGGAAGGCGGTAGGTTTTTTTAATGATTTTGCAATTTCCAAATAAGAGCGCGTTTCACCAAATGGGATTGTTCTCAATTCTTCCCACACTCTTTTTTGAAAAGGTGAGCCTGTTAGGTGGATGGGTGTGTTGAATTGGTTAATTTTTCCTTCAAAATATTGAGCGATTTCAGCTTTAATACTTTTGATGATTGACGTCTCGCCAGGAATAATCACGGCTTTCAATTTTTTTCTTAGCGATTGACAGGTAATAAATTCTAATAAATAAAGGCCATTTTCATCAGCAACCGCCATCATCGGTCCAAGTTTGGTTTCCAGCTGGGCTGTTTTTAAGTTGGATGGGTAATCTTTCATGCTCAATCTCGTTAAAATAATGCTGATATGATAAATGTAATGGCTACGCATTATGACACATAATTCTAGTGGCTGTCTAAAAAATGGCAATGTGTCATTGCGAGCGAAGCGCGGCAATCCATAGCGTTTTATCTAAGCAAAAGCTTATGGATTGCCGCGTCGCTACGCTCCTCGCAAAGACGATGGGGTTGGTATAGCGTTGATGATTGATATAAATAATGATAATCTTTTTTGGCCAAAGCAACCCAAATAATAAGGAACATTAACCAATGAGTTCTCAGGATTACAAAGACAGCAAGAATTATAAAAAAGGCATTGAAGTATATGCTAGCAAGTATGAACCACAACGAATGAACCGATTAGATGCACTCTATGAATTTTCTCCTCACCTAGCAGATGTTGTGATTGCTCATGGACTAGGTGATGTATGGGTTAATAAAACCCCCAGTTTATCTGTTCCTCAAAAAGAAATTGCTGTTCTGGCATCGCTTATTACTTCCTGTACCGTTCACTCGGAAATTAAAGCGCATGCACAATGTTTATTAAACGTTGGCATTACCAAAGAACAAATTAAAGAATTATTGGTCTTGCTTACCTTGTATATCGGCGTTCCAAAAATCATTGTGGCTAAGCAATTGATTGAGGAAGCGTTCGAGGAATATGATGCAGCGCGGCAATAAGTTGCATCCAGCTTACATCGACGCCAATATCACTTCCACCAACTTGCTCGCCCCAATCCGAAACGTCTGCGGCGTGACCCAATCACGCCCCATGATCTGATCCGCTAACTCCACATATTGCGCCGCTTGTGCTACTTCTCGAATCCCGCCCGAAATTTTTAACCCCAGTGGCCGCTTCAAGAGTGGTGTAGCATGTTGAATCACTAATAACATCGTCGCTGCTGCTTCCAACGTTGCACCTTCAGCAATTTTCCCTGTCGATGTTTTGATAAAATCAGCCCCCGCCGTCAGCACATCTAAACTGGCATCCGCAATAATCGCCGGATCATTCAACGCCCCCGTTTCGATAATCACCTTGAGCGTCACTTCCTCCCCACACGCTGCTTTGCAAGCCGTCACAAATTGCTGTGCATATTGCCGCTCACCGGCTAAATAACGCGTGTAAGGAAAAACCACATCAATTTCTTGCGCACCTTCCTGCAAGGCTTGGCTAATGTCAATCAAGGTAGATTCTAATGACTCCGTACCATGCGGAAAATTTGCCACCGCCGCCGTTTTGATCGGCGTACTCGCAAATTGCTCCGCCACCAAGCGCACAAACCGAGGATACACACAAACCGCTGCAACATGACCAAAAGGTGAAGTCGCTTTTTCACAAAGCGCAGCGATACTCGAATCTGTATCGCTTTCATTTAAGCTGGTGAGATCGATTAAGTTAAATAGCTTGTCGATCAATGCTTGATTAGGGTTAACAGGTGTTAATGTTTGAACGCGTTCCTTCACCACATCAGACCAATTCATTACTCGCTTCCTTGATAAATGCCGGGATAAGTTTTGTTAGCTTACGCGCCGCTAACTCACCATATTGTAACGTCCCTTCATGGGTAATTTTCTCTTGCGTCATTCCCGCGGCTAGATTAGTAATCGCCGCCACACAGGCAACTCGCATGCCGCAATGTCTTGCCACAATGACTTCTGGTACCACCGACATCCCCACTGCATCCGCACCCCATCTCCTGAACGCGCGAATTTCAGCAGGTGTTTCAAACGATGGGCCTAAGGTAGAAATATAAACCCCTTTATGTAATGTTATCCCAAGACGAGAGGCAGAAGCGGACATCATGTCTTGTAAACCCAGATCATACGCATCTTCCATGCCGATAAAACGCGGGCCGACGCTTTCATCATTGGGACCCGCCAGCGGATTACCTGGTTGAAAATTAATGTGATCCGTAATCATCATCAAATCCCCTGGCAGTGCTTCTTCGCGTAACGAACCGGCTGCACAGGTGACGATTAAAATATGGCAGCCAAGATGTTTGACAATTCGTATCAACGTGCTAATGGATTCATACGTCGCTCCTTCATACAAATGCAAACGGCCGCGCAAGCACGCAACGGGGATATCGTTTAAATGCCCCATCGCCAATAGCGAGGCATGCCCCGTTACGCTTCCGGCATGCAAGCCGGGAATGGCTTGATAGGGAATGCTAACGGGGTTGGAAAGTTGCTCCGCTAATGACGATAGCCCCGAACCTAAAATCATCCCGATTCTCGGCGTGAAATTTTTTGGCACATAACGTTGTACCGTTTCCATTACTTCAGATATAGGAATAGGCATATTGGCGGGTTCCTATTTCGCTTTCATCCATACGACAGCTACATCTAACATTCTGTTAGAAAAGCCCCATTCATTATCATACCAAGCTAATACTTTAACTAAATTACCAATCACTTTGGTACCAAATGTATCGAAGATCGCCGAGGCAGAATTATGATTAAAGTCCATCGAGACGAGTGGTTCATCATTATAAGCTAAGACGTCTTTCAGTGGGCCTTGAGCGGCTTTTTGAATAATGTCATTGATTTCTTTGACGGTAGTACTGCGCTTTGCTTCAAAGGTGAGATCGACTAAAGAAACATTGATCGTCGGTACGCGGACAGCAAAACCATCTAATTTACCATCTAATTCTGGCAATACTAAGCCCACAGCAGAAGCGGCACCCGTTTTAGTCGGAATGATCGATTGTGTCGCTGAACGGGCGCGGCGTAAGTCGCTATGATATACATCGAGTAAGCTTTGATCATTTGTGAACGCATGCACGGTGTTCATTAAGCCACTCACTAAACCCACCGCTTCATGCAAAGGTTTGACAACGGTGGCTAAGCAGTTGGTGGTGCAGGAAGCATTCGAAATGACTGTATCGCTCGCTTTGAGTACATTATCGTTCACGCCATATACAATGGTTGCATCCACACCGGTGGCGGGAGCAGAAATAATCACTTTTTTTGCACCGGCTTCTAAATGCATGGCGGCTTTTTCTTTCGTGGTGAATAATCCTGTGCATTCGAAGACGATATCAATATTCAATTCTTTCCATGGCAGCTTCTTCGGATCACGTTCAGCCACGACGCGGATTTTATCACCATTGACGATCATTTCATTGCTAGATAAAGAAACGTCACCTGGGAATTTCCCATGCGTACTGTCATGCTTGGTGAGATGAACATTTGTCGCCGCATCGCCGAGATCGTTGATGGCAACAATTTCGATGTCGGGATGACGTTTTTTCTCGTAATGCGCGCGTAAAATATTACGACCAATACGGCCATAGCCGTTAATTGCAACTCGAATCGCCATGAGTATCTCTCCTCATAAAAGTTGGAACGTTAAATCACTTCTCCTGCTGCACACTTCGTTTGAAAGTGATGCGCGACGGTGGCTGCTGAGTATATAACTTCTTTCGTTGTCATCACCACATTCTCAACCGTGAAACCACACTCACGAAACACTTCTTTTGCAGGGGCTGAAGCACCAAATCGATCTAAGCCAATGATTTTGCCGTGCAGGCCGACAAATCGATACCAAAAATCACCCGCCGCTGCTTCAATGGCCACACGGGCGATGACAGCGTCGGGTAATACCATCTTGCGATAGTCTTCATTTTGCGCTAAGAACACATCAGTGGATGGCATGGACACTACGCGAACATAAATCTCAGCAGCTTTTAATTGATGAGCTGCTTCCACCGCCAGGGCAACTTCTGAGCCAGTGGCGATGAGAATCGCATCGGGCATTCGTTCAGCATGATCTAGCAAGATATAGCCGCCGCGCTTGATGAAGGCGAGTTGATCAGCCTGACGAGATTGATGCGGCAATGCTTGGCGTGAAAGCAGCAAGCAAGTGGGGCCATGCCGTTCGATGGCGGCTTGCCAAGCAACCGCGGTTTCCACCGTATCGCATGGGCGCCATACTGAAAGATGCGGAATGATACGCAAGCTGGGTAGCTGCTCTACCGGCTGATGCGTGGGGCCATCTTCACCTAAGCCGATGGAGTCATGCGTATAAACGTAGGTGACACGTTGACGCATGAGTGCAGCAAGCCGTATGGCGTTGCGGGCATAATCCGAGAAAGTTAAAAATGATCCACCAAAGGGGAGTACACCTTTATAAAGCGCCATACCATTCATGATGGCTGACATGCCGAATTCACGTACGCCGTAATGAATATAGCGGCCTTCGGGCGTTTGTTGGGAAAATACCTGCATACCGCGCCAGTTGGTGCAATTCGATTCGGTTAAATCAGCGGAACCGCCGAACATTTCGGGTAATAAGTTAGCATAATGATCGAGACAAAGTTGCGATGCTTTTCGTGTTGCGACCGATTGTTTTTTCTCATCCAACTCCTGCACTAATTGGTCTACGTGTGCTTGCCAATCATCTGGTAGTTGGCCATTCATTCGGCGTAATAATTCAGCCGCTAAATCGGGATGATGTGTTTGATAGCGGGCAAACAAATCGCGCCATACTTTTTCCAGTGCGGCTCCTTTTACACGCGCATCCCATGAGGCATAAATTTCTGTTGGGATTGCAAACGGTGTGTGCGGCCAA
>SCTP01000123.1 GCA_004322325.1 Gammaproteobacteria bacterium
CAGTACGTTTATCCTATTGCTACTTCATTAAACGATGGCAATTATATAGTTGGCGCCATAGACGGCCAACAACATGCGCTTTCTTTTTTCTTTCTTAACAGCAACGGTGAAATTACAAGGCAAATCCCTCCTCAAGCTAATTGGAAATGCGCATCTCAGGCGCTTGTTCCCACAGGTGCAGGATTTATGGTTATTGGTTCCAGTAATAGCACCGTTTCTGAAACCATTATTTATGATGGAGAAAACTGGTCAGCGCCATTATATTATCCAAATAACGGATTTTCATACGCGTTAGGGCTACCTAATAATTATGTGCTGGTTACTTCTCCTTGTGGTTTTACATTAATTGACGGCCATAACCAACTTGTTTCCCAAGCAACTCTTTCCCCTGATTTGCCATGTGGCACTCCTATTAGCGTAGATTTAACTGAAGAAAATGATGTTGTTATTTTGTATGATAATTCAAGCGGTGTTTACCATTGCACTAACATAGACACCGCATCGCTTCAACCAGAAGAAACATTAGATTCAGTTAATCCTCCTAGCTACCTCAAGCAAACATCCTACAAAGCAGACACTACTTCTTCCAGCTCTCATTCCCTCGATCTTTGGTCATGGCCTGCCTCCCTGCTTGATTCATTAAAAAAGACAACACAGCAATCCTGGGAGTATTTACGAGATTGTCATTTTGTCTCGAGTGAAAAAATGGTCGGGTTAGATTGTCCTGGACAAGATGATGATGCTTATGTTTTTATCGACGTACCGGATGACCCTACTGAAATCGCTACGTATTTTCCTGATACCGATCTACAGTTTCTAAAACAGGACACATTTGCTCATTGTCATGAAATTGAAGAACCTTATGGCATACCATCCATTTCCTGTAAAGCTCATCAAACAAATATGGCGCCTACACCCCACATACCTGTCACTTTACCACCCGCCGATGGTACTCTTGCTTTGGCTGCTGTCCTTACTCGTAAGGCTCGTGATATTTATGGATTTTTTAATCCAAAGCCAACTCCCTCCGTCAAAGAAACTGATCTTTCATCGAAAAGGCAAAACTTTTTTAAACCCTATCAACCTGCTATACCACCAAGAAACACAGAACCTCTCCGACCAGCGCAAGTCGCTTTACCTAGAAGATGAGAAAGAAGCCGTCCTGGACACAAAAACGTGTCCAGGAGGACCTTTTATTGCCTTTTCTCCGCCGTCTCACTCCCAACCGATTTCCACGATGGATTATCCCACGGCCCGTTCACTTGATAATAATAAGTCGTCACCTTTGACATCCCTGAACTAATCACCGTATTCACCGCTACTGCGGCTAAACCAATCAACGGCTGCCCCGTTAAAAGCGTCGCAGCGACAGGAATGCTCGATGTCACATACGGTGTGACACTTAAGATGAAATCATAATCTTTATTTCTTAACCCAATCCGTCCTTTAATTCCCACCTTCGCCACCGGACCATCAAAACGTAAATTATTAGTATACGCATCACCATTACGGAAAGAAAAATTACCGCGTACCGAATCGAAACTGTAACCTTTTTGAAACACATCACTGAAATCAAACGTTAATCGCCGTGGGATGGTTTGTAAGCTGAAAATACTTAACATACGCCCAATATCCATTTTCGCCCCACTCGCCTCACCCACATCCACAATACGTCCTTTTCCTAAATCTAATGAGGCACTTCCTGCTAAATTCGCTAAGGAGGGCGCAAACGGCGCATCGGGCCAATTGAGGTTAAATGTTACTTTGCCATTGCTTGCAATAAAATTACGTGCATCTAATCCAAGACTAGTTAGTAAAGCACTCACATTCGACGAAGACGCACTACCTTGCAAACGCGTCCCCGATGGCGTCCATTCACCCGTTGCTTGCAAATTCATATAGGATGAAGCCAGGCTTAATAGTTTGATACTAGCACCCGTATTACTAGGCGATGTTTTGAAAGTCACTTGGCCTAACGCCATGCCATTGTAACTGACATTGCTCGCTGCAAAGGAAATAGACGGTAACGATTTTACCTCCAGCACAGGACTTTTCTGCGCTGGGCCTGCCGCAGACATAATCACCAATTTCTGAAATTGCGCCGTTATCGCTCCTCGCGAATTCAATGTCACCGGTACTTGTATTTCACCCACCACTTGCGGACTCGTCACTTTAATATTCCAATTATTTTGTGTTGGCGTCACTTGCAAATGAACTTGAGTTAATTGTTGATTAAAAAGATTTAACTTGTCTGTCACAATGTCTATTTCATGTAAAGTAAGTCCACCCGTATTCACACCGCTACTTTGACTCATCTGGGCTTTGATCTTATCCCAATCTAATTCATCAAAACGCCCCGTAATATAAAGCCCAGCACTCGTCGGCCAACTGGGTGTACCTTGACCTAATTGAATATTCGCTGCATATAAATTAAATGTGTCATGCTGGCGTTCCGCAATCAATGCGGCTCCTAATAATTTGTTGTAACTTAATCGCACTTTCAATGGCTGATCTTCTTGCGCAATAATATCCGCCGTAAAATCACGTGACTCGGATGCTTTTTTACCATACGGCGATGGCATTTTTACGGCGATGCCAACTAAATTAGATTGAAGATGAATTGCGATTGGCGTTGTTAATGAAAAATCAATATTAGCTTTGACGGCCGCTTCACCTTGCGCCACTTTAGAAAAAGGTATTTTTAGCCATTTTTCTAAATCGTTAATGCTTAAATTATTCGCCAACGTAGCACGTACAATGGAAGTATTTTTCATTGGTTGGAGCGTCGTCAGACTTAAGGTAAAAGGTTTATTAAACAATTGTCCTTGAATCCTCTTCGCTTCAGTGGTGTCTTCCGTAAAGTGCAATTGCCCTTGCAAATGCTCCGCCTTTAACCGCCACGCTTCGAGATTTAATATAGCCTCTTTAATGACGACATCGCCTTGTACTTTGGTTTTTTCGGGTGTGTTTAAAGGAATGGTTAATCCCAATTGCAAGGTCATCGGCCCTTGCACATTCATGCCCGCAAACATTTTGCCTATCGTTTTTTCGAGCGGACTAGTATGAATAAAGTTTAATCCTTGCGTAAAATCCGATTGGATAGCTTGACTTTGCACCGTTAGAACTTGTGGCTCAGCATCACCTAAATAAGGAATTTCACCATGTATGTGAGAAGCAGGAATATTTGCAATCACCGCCTGATCCACATCTACCACCATCTTACGCCCAGAAAAAGTCAGTAATCCGCTGACTTGTTTTAACATCGGCCAATCAGGTGCATACAATAAATCGACTTTATTCACTTTGCCTGAAATCAAAAAAGTACCGTTATTTTTATCAAACGGAAAATCACTTAATTGGCCACGCAACACGGCATGACCTGATTCAACTTCACCTCCAACAAAAGCCACTCGCAGCCATTCGACTAAAGTAGGGTCAAAAATACGCATCGGTAAATAACGGGCAATATGGTCGGCTTTTTGCATTGTAAAATTAGCCGCTAAATCCACCGTAGGCAAAGCATTCGGTACAAGCGTCATCGTCCCATTAATATTGGCAGCAGCGTCACTGTTAAATATTTGCAAAGAAGCAATGTTAAGTTGCCAGTGATTATTGGGCAGCGCTTGCCAATGAATCTCCCCTGATAATTGGTCAATAGGAATCGTGTTGCTAAAAACACTGTCATATTGAAATACCACTCGATTGCTATGTAAGGATAACTGCCCTTCCGTACCATTCCATTTCACACCGCCTGAAAGATTTTTTACACCTGGGAGCTGATGCCAAGGGACAATCGTCACGCCATCAAAATCGGTGTTGAGGGAGAGATGCTGCCAATCTGTCCACGGTCCGGAAAAAGTGATCGCCATATTTTGCAAATCGCCTTGCAATTGCAAATCAGCAAGAAAGTGGTTGGCGGGTAAAAACGATTGAACATCACGCAAGTCCAAATAGCCGATATTAACGACTTTAGGTACCAACGTACCTTTTGCATCATGTGCAAGCGAGAGATAAAAACTGGTGGCAGGCCATAGATGGGAAGGTAAATCAATTAAGATATCATCCCCAGCAAATATTTCATTACCATCTTCATGTTTCCAGCCAATATTACCGCTTAATCGATTAATTTTATGCGTTGTATGATCAACAAGAGAATATAAATTAAGATTATATAATTGCAGCGTGGTTTGAATTTTCTGAAAAGCCCCATCATGCCATGTCGCCCAGAGCTTGGCCGTGGCAATCCCCTGCTTCAGCTGCCATCCATGCCAATTGTAATGAGGCATCCATTGCGAAATTAACAAACCGGATACATACAAATAAATTTTGGCGTCCGTATGCGCAGGATCAAACGTGTTACCCGTCCAATTCACCGCCATATTGACTTCCGTCGGAATAGTTTGATGTAACACCGCTTTCCCGAGCAGCGTATGATCCGTTCCTGCATTTCGAATGTTCAATTCATAAAGCGTCACAAATCGTTTCTGGCCATTCGCTTGCGTGTAGCGAATATCAATATCGCGTAAAATTAAGCGTGATTGAGTAAAAACCCATGCCATGATGTCGTCGAAACTGGGCTGATGTTGATAAGGCTGACTATTAAAACCACCTAGCGATGGAAACCCTTGCACAGCAATGGCTCCTTGCGCATTGTGATATAAACTCACATCGGTGCCACTGATCATCAAACCATTTGGAATCGGTTTCCACTGCCAAAGACTTTGCGTAATGGAAAAGAAAATACTGATCTTCTGAATAGCCATGATCGGTTCTTTCTTTTCATTAAGAATAGTGACGTCGTGTAAGGTAATTTCTGGTTGATATTGAAACCACGAGACACGCACACGATCGATCTTGACAGGCGTCGAAAGTAACTGGCTCGCCCAGTTTTCAAAATCAGCACGATGACTATCTAGCAGCGGCGTTAACAAACGCGTCACACTCACTAGCAGTGCGGCGATGATAATACCTGTTGCGAATAAATAGCCGATTTTCTTAACAACTGATAGTAGTAAATCTTTCATGCAACCTTAAACCATCTGCGGAAATCCCGCATGAGTACGAAAAGCCAGGGCCAAAGTAACATGCTTGTCACGGATGAGAGCCAATATAAATGGCTTTCGGGTAATGAGCCAATAAAACCTTGTATACAGTATAAAATGAATTGATAGAGAAAAACAAAAAACAAAATGCTTAGTCCTTGCTGCAATAAGGGATACATGCGTAATCGCATGTGCATGCGAGAGACAAAATAAATCACAATGGTAAATGCCAGGGCATGTTCACCCAATAAAGTACCGTTTAATAAATCCACGACTAAGCCCACCACCCACGCCGTTCCTACCCCAACACGATCAGGAACCGTGACTGCCCAGTAAATTAATACCATGAGCACCCACGCCGGGCGCAGCCATATCGTCCAGTCTGGCATGGGTAATAACGCCAAGACTAGCGCAATGAGGAAACTGATAATAATTGCAAACCAACTATGCATTTCGTTGATACCAAATTAATAATACTTGTCGACTACTATCTAAGTGTGCACTCGGTTGTAAATAAATCGTCGCAAATTGTTGAGCAGGATCTTTCACCACCGATGATATCTTGCCGACCGGATAGCCTTCGGGATAATGATCACCTAAACCGGAGGTAATAAAAAGATCACCGATATGAATATCCGCCGTTTTCGGCACATACGCTAAGCGCAATTTACCTGAATAACTATCGCCTACCGCCACCGCACGCATGCCATTTCTTGCATTCTGGACAGCAATCCCGCTGTGAGGATCGTTCACGAGCAAAATCCGACTGGTGATAGGCCCGACTTGTATCACTTGCCCCATCACGCCGTTAGCATCCAAAACGGGTTGGCCGACATAGACACTATCACGCCAGCCTTTATCAATCGTTACTTGGTTTACAAAAGGTTCGGAGTCCACCGCTAATAGCTCAGCGATCAGAGTTTTGCCTTTCACTTGATGCGATGATTGCAAAAGGGCTTTGAGGTAATTATTTTCTGATTCAATCGCAATCAAGCGCTGGAGTTGAGAGCGAAGCAGCAGCTGTTCCGTCTTCAATTGCAGATTCTCTCTGACTAACTTATCGTGCGTGCTAATGGCATCTTTTAAATCATCGACAAAATCAGTCGGCCAACTCACCAAGTATTGCAAAGGTGCGACGGGTAAGGATAAGGCAGCCCGGATAGAGACAAACTGGTCTAACCGCTTTTCCATCACCATTAAAGTGATGGAAAGAATGATTAAGAAAAAGGCACGTAATCCGGGTTGCGGTTCGCGAGTAAATATGGATCGGATGAGTTTACTCCTTCAACAGAAAATCGACCCCCGACGTTTCTATCATTTCTAGCGCCCTGCCACCGCCACGGGCGACACACGTCAGCGGTTCTTCGGCGACAATCACGGGTAAGCCTGTTTCTTCCATAAAAAGACGGTCAATGTTGCGCAATAAAGCGCCACCACCTGTTAACACCATGCCGCGCTCAGCAATATCAGACGCCAATTCAGGCGGCGCTTGCTCTAATGCTGCACGGACAGCGCCTAAGATGCCGGATAAAGGTTCTTGTAAGGCTTCCAACACTTCGTTGCTAGAAATCGTGAAACTGCGCGGTATCCCTTCAGCGAGATTACGTCCACGCACTTCCATCTGGAACATTTGATTCGCAGGATAAGCCAGGCCAATTTCATGCTTAATACGTTCAGCCGTCGCTTCACCAATCAAGATACCATAGTTACGACGTACGTAGCTCACGATGGATTCATCAAAACGATCACCACCAATCCGTACAGAGGCAGAGTAGACAATGCCATTCAAGGAAATAATGGCAACTTCTGTCGTCCCCCCACCAATATCCACCACCATCGAACCGCGGGCTTCTTCCACTGGCATGCCGGCACCCATGGCAGCGGCCATCGGTTCTTCCAGCAAGAAAACTTCACGTGCACCCGCACTAATCGCCGATTCTCGAATCGCACGACGCTCCACCTGGGTGGAACCACAAGGGACAGAGACCAACACCCGTGGACTCGGACGTAGGAAGCGGTTTTCATGCACTTTATGAATAAAATGCTGCAACATCTTCTCTGTAACGTAAAAATCAGCGATCACACCATCTTTCATCGGGCGAATTGCACTGATATTGCCAGGGGTACGACCCAGCATCAATTTCGCTTCGCTACCCACGGCCACCACCATGCGCTGATGGCTGCTGGCTTCCGTATTTTGACGGATCGCCACCACCGAAGGCTCATTCAAAATAATCCCTTTCCCCCGCACATAGATGAGCGTATTAGCTGTTCCTAAATCGATGGATAAATCGTTCGAAAAATAACCACGTAACCTCTTCAGCATGATAGCCATAACAATCCGATTTCCTTCTAGCAAACGTTTTCAGTCTTAACGCATTCTAATCAATTTAAAACCGAAACAGCAATGAAATTATTTTATTCATTCCTCTTCTCTATGAGATGCATTATAATTTCCGCCTCTTTTATCCAGCACCCAACAGGAGTTCCGTTATGTCTCTTACACCGGAAGAGGTGAAGAAAATCGGCCATTTGGCCCGTTTAAATTTATCAGAGAGCGATATTGCGCTCTACGCTCCGCAATTATCACGTATTTTAGATTTTATTGAACAAATGAACCAGGTCGATACTTCCCAAGTGGAACCTCTTGCTAATCCTTTAGACATTTCCCAACGACTTAGACTGGATGAAGTCACGGAGCCTGATATTCGTAACAAATATCAAGCGATCGCCCCGCAAGTTGAAGCTGGGCTTTATTTGGTACCAAAAGTGATTGAAGAGGCCTAAACACATGCACCATAAAACCATTGCTGAGTTATCGCAAGAATTGCATTCTAAAAAAGTGTCGAGTGTTGAAGTAGCTCGGCATTTTCTGGAACGGATTAAACGCTTAGATCCACAGTTAAATAGTATGATCACCGTGACGGAAGATCATGCGTTGCAAGCAGCTCAAGCGGCTGATCAAAAATTAGCCCAAGGTCAAGGCGGGGCGCTGACAGGCATTCCGATTGTTCAGAAAGATATTTTTTGTACTGATGGCATCAAAACCTCCTGCGGTTCGAAGATGCTGGATAATTTTATTGCACCGTATGACGCGAATGTGGTGACTCAACTTAAAGCAGCCGGCACCGTGATGTTAGGTAAGACGAATATGGACGAATTTGCCATGGGGTCGTCGAATGAGACGAGTTATTATGGGGCAGTTAAGAATCCATGGGATCTCGAGAGGGTTCCTGGCGGTTCCTCAGGCGGCTCTGCAGCCGCCATTGCAGCCTCCTTAGCCCTTGGCGCAACGGGCACGGATACGGGTGGCTCCATCCGTCAACCGGCTGGCTTATGCAATATTACGGGCTTAAAGCCAACGTATGGCCGCGTTTCGCGCTATGGCATGATTGCGTTTGCCTCCAGCTTAGATCAAGGCGGGCCTTTTGCTAAAACGGTGGAAGACGTGGCACTGCTTTTAAATGCCATGGCGGGTTTTGATGAACGTGATTCGACGAGTATTGACCGGCCTGTACCCGACTACACAACGACATTAAATGATTCGATCAAAGGCATACGCATTGGATTGCCGAAAGAATATTTTAGTGAAGGGTTAAATAATGAAGTCGCCACGGTGATTGAAGCCGCGGTGAAAGAATATGAAAAATTAGGTGCCGTGATTCAAGAAATCACGCTGCCCAATACGTTTCTTTCCGCACCGGCTTATTACGTCATTGCGCCTGCTGAATGTTCTTCTAACTTAGCGCGTTATGATGGCGTACGTTATGGGTATCGCTGTGCGGAGCCAAAAGATTTAGAAGATCTTTACAAACGCACGCGCAGTGAAGGATTTGGTAGAGAAGTTCAACGTCGCATCATGATTGGCACGTATGCTTTATCGGCTGGTTATTACGATGCTTATTACTTAAAAGCACAAAAGATTCGTCGTTTAATTCGTCAAGATTTTGATGAAGCGTTTAAAAAAGTCGACGTGATTTTATCACCCACTACTCCTACACCTGCGTTTAAATTAGGAGAAAAGATGAGTGATCCGATCAGCATGTATCTTTCGGACATTTACACCATCGCGATTAATTTAGCGGGGCTACCTGGCATGTCGTTGCCGGCGGGGTTTGTCAATAAGCTACCGATTGGCATGCAATTAATTGGCAATTTATTTGGTGAAGCGAAACTACTCAACATCGGGCACGCGTATCAAACCGTGACTGATTGGCACAAACGAATTCCGGAGGGGTTTTAAGTATGGAATGGGAAACGGTGATTGGTCTTGAGATTCATGCACAATTAGCGACAAAAAGTAAAATTTTTTCGGGTGCCTCCACGCAATTTGGTGCGGAACCCAATACGCAAGCTTGCGGAATTGATTTAGGTTTTCCGGGTGTCTTGCCTGTATTAAATCGCGAAGCCGTGGTGATGGCGATTAAATTTGCGTTAGGAGCAAATGCAGAAGTAGCGCACAAATCTGTTTTTGCACGTAAAAATTATTTTTATCCTGATTTACCGAAAGGTTATCAAATTAGTCAATATGAATTACCAGTAGTAAAACATGGGCATATTGATATTCAACTAGAAGATGGGACGACGAAGCGTATTAATATTACGCGTGCGCATTTGGAAGAAGATGCGGGTAAATCCTTGCATGAAGATTTTCATGGCTTAACGGGGATTGACTTAAACCGTGCGGGTACGCCGTTATTAGAAATTGTTTCGGAACCGGATATGCGTTCTGCCAAAGAAGCAGTGGCTTATTTAAAAGCGATTCATACACTGGTTCGTTATTTAGAAATTTGTGATGGCAACATGCAAGAAGGATCTTTTCGTTGCGATGCGAATGTGTCAGTGCGTCCGAAGGGAGAAACGAAGTTGGGGACGCGGACGGAATTAAAGAATATCAATTCTTTCCGTTTTGTTGAGCGTGCGATTAATTATGAAATAGAGCGGCAGATTAATGTGATTGAAAGCGGCGGTAAGATTGCGCAAGAAACACGGCTTTATGATCCGAATAAAAATGAAACGCGTTCGATGCGGAGTAAAGAAGAAGCGAATGATTATCGCTACTTTCCTGATCCTGATTTGTTGCCATTGGTGATTACGGATGAAATGATTGAAGCAGTCAGAAGCCACTTGCCCGAATTGCCACAGCAGAAGTCAGCGCGGTTTATGAGTCAATATGGATTAAATGCGTATGACGCGAGTATTTTGATTAGCAGTAAAGAGATGGCAGATTATTATGAGAATGTGGTGAAAGAATCAGGTAATCAGCCGAAGTTAGCAGCGAATTGGGTGATTAGTGAATGGTTAGGAGCGCTGAATAAAGCGGGATTAGACATTGAAAACAGTCCGATCTCATCGATGCAGTTGGGGAAATTAGTTTCTCGGATTGCGGATAATACGATTTCAGGCAAGATTGCGAAAACGATTTTTGAAGCTTTGTGGAATCGTGAAGGGGAAGTGGATGAGATTATTGATCAACGCGGCTTGAAGCAAGTGACGGATACGAGTGCGATTGAGAAATTAATTGATGAGATTATCGCAGCAAATCCACAACAGGTGGCGGATTATCGAGGCGGGAAAGAGAAATTGTTTGGCTTCTTTGTGGGTCAAGCGATGAAAGTGTCTGGGGGGAAGGTTAATCCGCAGCAATTGAATGATATGTTGAAGAAAAAATTGCAGGGGTAAACAATTTGGATCCGCAAATTGACCATTGTCGATTTGCGGATCTAAAAATAATGGTCAGCATCTAGGAGAGTAATTTGTCACTAACTCATCCGTATTGTTGGTTGTACATATTTCACGCTGTACTACTTTTTCTAAAGATTCTACTTTGCTTATCAAAGGCGTGATAAACTGCTTATCAAAATATGTACTCTCTGATACAACATTATCTGGCACACTGAAATTTTTCACATGATCAATACAGTTATTATAATATGACTTAACATAATCCGTTGCATTTACCTCTTCAAGAAGCTTTTTTATCTTCTCTAAATAGGTAGATAACTCTTGATTGTTCTGGTTAGTTTTTTCTGGATTATTAAACGTATCGTAATGTGTTTTTTTCCATTCCTGAAGATGGTTACTAAGCCCACTTAATGCCTGTGCTAATTCAACTTTCTTAGCTTGTACTTCTTTTTCCTTTTGTTGTTTAAATAGCAATGCATGACGAGCTCTAATCTCTACTAGTTGATCAGATGGTGACACAGAAACAACGGTAGATGCAGAAGCTAGATCAGATGCTTGTGTAGGCTCAAGCGTTGGTACACAAGTAGGGTTAGATGCAAGAGCAGGAGTAGAAGCTAATGATGGTTGATTTGAAAGCGCTTTCATTTCATTTATTTCTTTCTTGAGAGGTTTTTGACGCAACTTATGATATCCCGCTATGAGTTTTGACCCTAACCAATCAATCCCATCAAAGAAAGCTGCACCTACTAAATAGGGAACTGCCATAATCGTTATCCCGATGGTTGTCACTACTGGCGCAACGATTGCTCCACCTACCACGCCTAAACCTGCTCCTACCGCACCGCCAACCGCGGCACCTATAGGACCCCCCATGCCAAACCCTAAAATCCCTCCAACTGTTCCACCACCCATAGTGCCAATAATGGCGCCAAACAGAAAACAGCGCGATACTAAAATTTTATACGATGAGGTAATATTTCTTAAAGCATTAGTGAGATTAGATTCTACGTTGGATATATTTACTGGCACGTCTACACGCGGCTGATTTCTTCTTTTAGCCCTTTTGTCCATGAAACCTTTTTTTACGACCCCATTCACATTATTATTTTCCTTAACCCTTTTTTTCATGATACTTGATGTTTGTGCAAGCGCCATTACATTATTAAATTCTAGTTCTTTTTGATTAAGCAAAATAGGTAAGATGTGATCAAATGTTGTAGGGTTAAGAAGAGAATTTTTGTTCTTTTCTTGTTGTTGATTGAAAAGTTTATTTCGCTCTATTTCTAAAGCCTGACTCTCTTCCTTCATTTTCTTGTACGTCGCATCAATTCTCGGAAACATCGCAACTACCCCACTCTCTTTTAATTAAAATGATAGTTATAATACGATGATAATCTTAACAGGGTATTAAAAAGATGAAAGTATCTGGCGGTAAGATTAATCCACAGTAACTGAATGATATATTGAAGAAAAAATTACAAGAGTAAGCGATACGGATCTGCAAATCGACATTTGTTAATTTGCGGATCCAAAAATAATGATCAGAAAATAAGATAAGCCAATCCTCAGCAACTCAATGATATATTGAAGAAAAAACTACACAGTTAATAAAAAAATACTCTATTCCCCTTCTCCTCCCCATTTTTTTCCTTTGAAAAAGACGAAAAAGTTGAGGTATTATGCTCTTTTGTTTATAATTTGGCCATATTAATAAAAATGGACAATAAAAATCAATAGCCAGGAGGACACTATGCACTAAACACACACTCAACGAGGGGTATTTAACAATGCCATTTTTATTGCGTAATAACGTTTTTACTTTGCCGCCTGAAAAAGAATTAGCGCAGTATTTATTTGATTCTATTCAAGAATTACCTTCTGCAGAAGAAAATGAAGAAGATAGTGAAAGACAGAACTCATTAGCAGAAGAGCATACTTACGGAGTGATGGAAAAAGGCTATATAAAAGTAAAAGCCATGCCACAATCGAATTACTACCTGGCTGGAACCGATAATCTTCATTCTTGCATAGGCCTAAGCTTTTATGATCCCGCGTCTCAGACATTAATCGTCACACACATGGACGTTGCAGTAAATGCACAATCGTTAGACCCTATCCTAGACGAATTTAAAGGCGCAGAGGAAATTCAAGTACGCGTATTTGGCGGGTTAACAGACTGTTCTTATTTAGAAAAAGTAGAAACACAGGACAATCCATTCCCATCATCAACACACCATATCGATTCTTTACAAAAAGCAAAAGAAATTTATACGTATTTGTATCAAAAATCACTTGATCAAAATATCACTATTAATATGCTTTCTTCTAATGCATTTGCGAAGCTAGAAAATTATAAGACCCATTGTTTTCAAAATAGAATGGATACCACCTTTGGTTTTGTTGTCAATGCGGCAAATGGAAAGGTTCAAGTATTTTATCACGAAGGACTGGATCAATGGCTGCCGAGCACGACTGTTAGCAACTGTGGCCTATTTAAAGGCCCTTATAAAAAAGGGGGCATTGGGACCAGAATGCATAAGTACTGGGGATTTGAATCATATGATTTAGTAAAACGCTATGATAACACGGATCCTCATTGGAATGAGGATTATAAAGCTGATCTTGAAAAAAGAAGCCTGTTAGGAATAGCAAATGTTTTATTTTTAATACTAATAAATAAATTTAATTATATTAAGATTAATAAAAATGATAGTGATGAAATCTGCAAACACATCCTCGAATGGATAAAACAAAATAGCCCATTGCATAATGAGCCTGGTTTTTATACCATTCACTTATTAGAATATGAAGCTGAAGAAGTTGCCAAACGTGCATCTCCTTCTTATCAAGGAAAGAGTAACTTATTTATATACAACTTAATAAACGAGATCAACAATAATAAATTCTTCAATGATATGATTTACCAACATGTCATTAACGAAATTGTTAGCATTACTTTACCAAACAATAATAACCTTGCGGATAAATTACGAGAAATAAACTGCGATCTTCTCTTAGTACAAGAATTAGATGCTTACAAACTAAAATTTGAAAATAATAAAGAAAACTTGCTATTTCGACTTAAGAATGAAGAAAATACCTCGATTGAAGAAATCATCGCTACGTGGAAATTAAAAAAAATTGACAGTAAATTTAATGCTATTGTCAAAGCAATAGCGATGAAATTGCAATATAAAGGAGAAGATTTTTCTTCGAGGAATCAAAATAAACTAAAGAAACACTTAATGAAAAAACTATCGGCTATTGATATCCATAATGTAGATTATGTAGGATTAGTGGCGGATATGATGCTCGCGATTGAAAATAGAATAGAATCTCGAAATGGATGCTTCTGGGTACCACCTATTATCAATGATAAATTTCTCAATCGACTTAATAGGCTGGTTATTGAACCGTGGATTTTATCGAACCAACCTGAAACAATGTCGATACGACCGACCCATTAATTAATACGTTAATAAGAAGAGGGCATTTTTTATTGCCCTCTAATCTTTTATATATTCGACATTCGCTTAGAAATATAAGGTGAATCATCAATCTCTGGTATTTTATTCTTACCTTTCCTATCTTGCGAAAACAATTTATCCCGCTCTTTAGAAGTAACACACAAAGAATGTGGTCGTCGGTCTTGACTAGAGGATTGTTTTTCCGGTTTAAATTCTGCAACAGATACCTCTGTGTTCTCTTTTAACGGCAGAGCGTCTACCTTATGACGACTCATAGGCAGGGAAAAGATACTTTTTCTTTTGATAGCCGCTTCTTCTTGTTTCAACTTTTGATCTGGAAAATAAACTTGTTTTCCTGTTCTCTTTCTATGGATGGCTGCTTCATCAGCCTTAATAAGATCAATTTCTTTCTTTACTATTCGCTGATACTGACACAAATCTGCTTTGGCTTTTTCTAATTCCCCTATGTTAGAAGTTGGCGCTAAATGAGGAGATATTTTCTTCGCTATAATCTCTTTTTCAATCATCTCTCCTTGTATTTCTATTTTATTATTTATTTCTTCTGGATTTTTATCCGTTGTTTTAAGAATTTTACCTGAAATTTCTTGGTTACCTATATATTTTTTATACGCCAGTCGAGCTAGCTCCGATCCTCTTTCATTACGAACCTCTTGCAGATCACAACGAATTTTTAATAATTCATCTAAGATGATAGGTTGAGTGTTATTTTCTTTCTCACGATAATATTTTTCAGTTTTTTTCAATTTCTTATATTTTTCATAAAGAAAATTTGCCATTTCTGCGCCATTCACATTTAGATTTAAACTAACCCTTCCATCAAGAGCAATTTTTTTTGCTTGTTCTACACAAGCATGTAATATAACAAGAAACTGCTGTGCTAGTTCTTTACTAAATTCCACCATTTCGCGAGCATTACGTTTTTCTTCCTCACTCCTTTTTCGATCATGTAACACCTCGATATAATTTCCAATATCTTCATTTAACTTCTCAAGCATTGCCGGAAAAGTGGAATAAGGAGGAATAAATGACGTTTGCTCAATGTTTGAAACAACATGCAAAAACGTCTTGGCACTTTTCATCAAACTAATTTGCTTAATTATTTCTTTAACGTTCACCGGTAACGCTGCCATGGTTTCTGGCAAATCAACCATATTATCAAATGCGCTGATGATGGCAATGGCAGCATGAAAACATCTAGTTTCAAATAATCGTTGCGCCACTGATGACCAAAACGAAATAACTTTAACCCGATTTTTTATTTTCTTATGAGACATCATCTGCGATTCAGCCAAACATTTAATGAACATCTCTGTTCGCCAGGCAAGATTATTTTCTGCTTTGATTTCTTTTATTAATGTTTTTATTTCATCCTCTAAGCGTTTAATTAGAGTTACTTCTATTGCTATTTGCTCTAACTTTAATTGATAAGTGCTCTTAACTATCGTTAATTTTTCTCTTAAAACGTCCAATTGACAAATCTTATCCTCTATTTTTTTTATTTCATTTTTTTCTCTTTCAATACTATAAAAAATAGAGTGCATTTCATTCACTAATAATAATATTTTTTGATTGATACTTGATTTTTCTTTAAGTTTCTCCGCCTGCAATTTCTCATCGTTATCTATCTCTATTTTTAATTCTAAGCCTTGTCTTCTAGGTTCTAGCTCATCTAATAAAGCATTTTTTGCTGCTAATTCCTTTTCTAATTCTGCTAACTT
>SCTP01000010.1 GCA_004322325.1 Gammaproteobacteria bacterium
TCCCCCAACGCCGCAATCAAATCCGCATTATACTCATGAATCAACGCCTCAATCACCGGATCCACCTCTCCTTCCATAATCTGCGGCAATTGATACAACGTTAAATTAATCCGATGATCCGTCAATCTCCCCTGCGGATAATTATACGTTCGAATACGCTCCGACCGATCGCCCGTCCCCACCAAACTCCGCCGCGCTTCCGCCTGCTGCTTCTGCTGCTTCTCACGCTCAGCCGAAAGAATTCGCGCTTTCAACAACGACATCGCCCGCGCACGATTTTTATGCTGCGAACGCTCATCCTGGCACTCCACCACCGTCCCCGTCGGAAGATGCGTAATACGAATCGCAGAATCCGTCTTTTGCACATGCTGACCACCTGCACCCGATGCACGAAACGTATCAATGCGCAAATCCGCAGGATTAATATCGATACTTTCAATTTCTTCTTGCTCCGGCAAAATCGCCACCGTGCACGTTGATGTATGAATTCGCCCTTGCGCTTCCGTCGCAGGCACACGCTGCACACGATGTACGCCAGATTCAAACTTAAAGCGTGAATAAGCCCCTTGACCAATAATACGAACGATGACTTCTTTATAGCCGCCATGCTCACCATGACTTTCACTAATAATTTCCAGCTTAAACCCTTTATTTTCCGCATACCGCATATACATACGGCAAAGATCACCAGCAAAAATCGCTGCTTCATCACCACCTGTTCCCGCTCGGATTTCTAAAAAGATATTGTTATCATCATTCGGATCGCGCGGTAATAACGCCACTAACAATTTATCTTCTAACTGCCCCATCTGCTCTTCAATTTGCTTAATCTCTTGTTTCGCCAATTGCTGTAGCTCTGGATCTTCTTCCTCTGCTAATGCTTTCGCTTCCACTAATTGCTTCTCATCCACTTGATGTTGCAGAAACATTTGCACAAAAGGTTCAATCTGCGCGTATTCTTTCGTTAATTCACGATATCGATTCAAATCCTCTGTCACCTTCGGATCCGATAACATTTCTTTTAATTCGTCATAACGACTCATCAGTCGTTGTAATTTAGTGTGTATAGATGGTTTCATATCCGCTCAAGTTCAGCATCAGGAATAGCAAATAATTGTTTTGCTAAGGTTAATAATTCAAAACGCCCTTCTGCACCTGCTTGTCGTAATTGCACAGAAGGCGTGTGTAATAATTTTTGGGTGAAGGCATACGCAAACGCTTCCAAGACTTCGGCTGGATCCGCGCCTTGTTGTAACTGTTGCTTCGCTTTCTTTAATTCCATCCGACAAATTTCTTCAATTTGACCACGATACGCTCGAATGGTATGCGTCACTTTATCTAAAGACGCCATTTCTGCCATAAACGCGCTACTTTTTTGACGAATCATTTCGCGCGCTTTTTCTGCCGCATGCTCGCGGCCTTGTCGATTTTTTTCGATAATGGATTTTAAGTCGTCAATACAAAATAGTTTAACGTTGGCTAACTCAGCCACCGCAGGCTCAATATCTCGCGGCACAGCAATATCAATCAAGGTGACTGGTTTATCCCGATGTGCTTGCAGCATATCTTTCTTAATCAGTGGCACCGCGCTGCCCGTGGCAGAAAAAACAATATCAGCACGCGCTAAAGCTGCGCTCAATTTATCTAAGCCATAAACACTGCCGCCCAACTCTTCTGCCAATTCCATGGCTTTCTCAATACTACGATTCACCAACACTGGCGGCTTGGTTAAATGCGCTTTTAAATATCGTATCAAGAGGGCCGCTGTCTCGCCTGCACCGAGTATCACCACATTGGCCTGCGCTAATTCACCCATCTGCTGTTTAGCAAAATGCACCGCCGCGGAGGCAACGGAAACAGGACAAGCACCAATCGCTGTGGAGGTACGGATTTCTTTGGCAAAGGTAAAAATCTGCTGGAAAAGTCGATGAAAAACACTCGCGACAGCCCCCGCCGCACAGCTTTCAGAAAAAGCTTCTTTCATCTGACCTAAAATCTGCGGCTCGCCGATAATCATGGAATCCAGACTACACGCCACCTTCATCATCTGCGCCACCGCTTCTTCATCACGATAGACATAGATCGCCGGCTCAAGCTCGTGACGAGGCAATGACGTCTGCGTACAAAACCACTCGTACACGCCGTCAAGGTCATCGGCCAGACAATATAATTCAGAGCGATTACACGTCGAGAGTAAGACAGCTTCCTGCGCGTAACCATGGTTTAATAAGTCCTGTAGATAGAGAGACAGTTTATCGAGAGCAAAATAAACTTGCTCTCGCACCATCACAGGCGCTGTTTTATGATTGATCCCTATAGTGAAAATCGACATGAGGATTGCCAAGTTATCGTTTTGAGCATATTTTATTCTGAAACCTGGATGAAAAACAAAGGATATCGAACATTTGATCAGCTATATTAAAAAAAGTCTCGGCTGCCTGCTCATCGCTGTTACCCTCACCAGCTGTACCACCATGGCACCGCCTCCCACTTCCGTCTCCTGGCAAAATCGGCAGCTGGCGCTAAATCAACTGCAACAATGGCAGCTCAATGGCAAAGTAGGGATTCAAACCGCTCAAAATGCTGGCAGCGCTAATTTGAGCTGGATAGAAGATAAACAGCATCATTATACCCTCTCCCTGACTGGCCCATTAGGAACGGGTGGCCTTAAGCTAACAGGCCAACCTGGCTTAGTCATCCTGGAAACCTCCGATGGCAAACGCTATACCGCTCAAACCCCAGAACAGCTAATTGAATCAGGATGGGATTTACCCCTCACCCCTCTCTATTATTGGATACGCGGCATACCCGTCCCTGATGTACCATCACATAGGCAATTCGACACTGATCATCGATTAAACACACTCACTCAGTACCAGGCGCAAATCCAATATTTGAGTTACACACACGTAGGCCAAGTGGAGTTACCTAATAAAATTTTCATCACTTCACCCCGAGTTAAAATAAAAATTATTATTTATGAATGGAAATTGCTTTAAATCCCATTGACACTCACCCTCTCTCTCAGCAAAATAGCGCTTCCATAAATTTTAAAGATATTGGGGTGTAGCCAAGCGGTAAGGCATCGGGTTTTGATCCCGACATTCCTAGGTTCGATCCCTAGCACCCCAGCCAAAACTCATGTCCTTGAGGATGCCGATCGTGCCAGAAATAATGATTTTTAACGGTAGTGCCAGCCAAGAATTAACTCAACGCATCGCAGAACATCTTAATCTTCCTATCGGCAAAGCCGTTGTCGGCCGTTTTAGTGACGGCGAAACCATGGTTGAAATTGAAGATAACGTCCGCGGCCGCGACATTTTCGTTATTCAATCCACTTGCGCACCTTCGAATGATACCTTGATGGAACTCTTACTGATGGCCGATGCTTTACGTCGCGCTTCTGCTGCTAAAATTACCGCTGTGGTGCCTTATTTTGGCTATGCTCGTCAAGATCGCCGTGTTCGCTCTGCGCGCGTACCAATTACCGCTAAAATCGTCGCCGATATGATGGCGGCTGTGGGCATTAGCCGGCTGGTAACGGTTGATTTGCATGCCGATCAGATTCAAGGCTTTTTCTATATGCCCGTGGATAACCTCTATAGCACGCCTATTATGCTCGACGATATCCATAAAAATGGTTACCAAAACATCATGGTCGTCTCCCCCGATGTCGGCGGCGTTGTCCGAGCACGTGCGATTGCGAAACGCATTCCAGGCGCCGATCTCGCTATCATCGACAAACGACGTCCTAAGCAAAATGAAGCGCAAGTCATGCACATCATCGGTGATGTGAAAGACCGTGATTGCATTATCGTCGACGATATTGCCGACACAGCAGGCACCTTATGCCGCGCCGTCGAAGCCTTGAAAGATCATGGCGCTGCCAGGGTCGCGGCTTATATCACCCACCCTGTCTTCTCCGGTAAAGCGATTCATAACATTGAACACTCTCTTTTAGACGAAATCGTGGTCACTGACACGATTCCGCTCAACCAAGATGCCAAACAGTGTGCGCGCATCCGCTCACTGAGCTTAAGCCACATGATCGCGGAAGCCATCCGCCGGATTAGCGGGGCGGGGTCCTTGAGCCGAATGTTTGTAGATTAAAGCCAAGCTGTGTACAATACGCATCCTCTTCCTGGTCGCGGGAAGAGGGTTTTTACAACAATCATTTAACTTATAAAGTGGAGTCAAGATCATGGCATCGAAGAATCATCATTTTGAAATCGAAGCAGATGTTCGCCACGATATGGGGAAAGGTGCGAGCCGCCGCCTACGTCATACGGGAAAAGTTCCCGCCGTTGTCTATGGTGGTGGAGAAGCAGCTGTTTCCATAACGGTCGAACAAAAGAAAATCGCCAAAAGCTTAGAGCACGAAGCGTTTTATTCTCATATTTTAACCTTAAAAACCAATGGCAAAGCTGAACGTGTCATTTTAAAAGATGTCCAACGGCATCCATACAAGCCCTCTATTATGCACTTAGATTTGCAGCGTGTACGGGCAGATGAAAAACTGCACATGCATGTTCCTTTGCATTTTATCGGAGCGGAAAAGGCACCAGGTGTTAAAGATGCAGGTGGTATTGCGTCTCACATCATGAGTGATGTGGAAGTATCTTGCTTCCCGGATAACTTGCCGGAATATATTGAAGTGGATATTTCTGAAATGGAGCTTAACCAGATTAAGCACTTGTCCGACCTGAAACTGCCTTCTGGCGTGGAGTTAGTCGACTTATTGCATAGCAATGATAGACCGGTGGTTTCCGTTCACATGCCACGTATTGAAGTACCAGAAGAAATTCCAACTGAAGCACCAACCGCACCGGCTGAAGTCCCTGCTATTGAGCAGAGCGCTCCTGAAGGTGAGCAAGGGGCTGAGAAAGGAAAATAATTAGGCTGATTGGGAGAGCCCGCATTGTGTCGCGTAGTATTCAACTGATTGTAGGATTAGCCAACCCTGGCAAAGAATACGCAGAAACACGCCACAATGCGGGCGCCTGGTTTGTTGACGTCTTAGCACGCAGCGGGCAAATTGTGCTACGGCATGAAAATAAATATCACGGCTTACACGGTCTCGCGCAATTATCCACTCAATCTTGCCACTTATTAATCCCTACCACTTTCATGAACCATAGCGGCCAAGCGGTACGCAGTTGCATGGATTATCTTAAAATTTCACCAACCTCACTGTTAGTCGCTCATGATGATATCGATTTACCTGTCGGCACCATCAAACTGAAATTTGATGGCGGGGATGGTGGCCATAATGGGTTGAAAGATATTATCCGCCATTTAAACACCAAACAATTTTATCGCTTACGTATCGGTGTAGGACATCCAGGTAAGGGGGAGGATGGTGTGGTGGATTATGTGTTAAATAAGCCGTCGAAAGCAGATCGGCAAAAAATTGATGCAGCACTTGAACCTGTTTATGATACCTTACCGCTTATTTTAAGCGGCGACATCGCCAAAGCGATGCAAAAATTACATACCACCCCTTAATACCGGAGAACACACATGGCTTTGAAATGTGGCATTGTCGGGTTGCCAAATGTGGGCAAATCCACGTTATTTAATTGCTTAACCAAGGCACAAGTTTCTGCAGCCAATTATCCCTTCTGCACCATTGAACCCAATGTTGGGGTGGTCGCTGTTCCGGATCCGCGTTTAGATAAAATTGCTGCCATTGTGAACCCACAGCGAATTTTGCCTACCACGGTAGAATTTGTGGATATTGCGGGCTTAGTCAAAGGGGCGGCTCAAGGTGAAGGATTAGGCAATAAGTTTTTATCCCACATTCGCGAAACTGATGCGATTGTCCATGTCGTGCGCTGCTTTGAAGATTCGAATGTCACTCACGTTTCGAATCGCATTTCACCGCAAGAAGATATTGATGTGATTAACACCGAACTTGCTTTAGCCGATCTTGATACGGTTGATCGTGCTATTTTACGCACGCAAAAAGCCGCCAAGTCAGGCGATAAAACGGCGATGGCTGAGTTAGCATTACTTGAGAGGGTTAAAAAGCAGCTCGATCAAGGCAAACCTGCACGTGCTTTATCGATTAGTAAAGAAGAAAAACCTGTTTTAGAGAGTTTACATTTATTAACTTTCAAACCCACTTTATATGCAGCGAATGTATCAGAGAAGGGCTTTACCAATAATCCGTTATTAGAGGAAGTACAAAAAATTGCGGCGAATGAAAAGGCGCAAGTAGTAGTCATTTGTGCCGCAATGGAAGCAGAAATTGCGGAATTAGAAGATGAAGAAAAACAACTTTTCTTGGCTGAACTTAATTTAACTGAACCCGGGCTAGATCGATTAATTCACGCTGGCTATAAATTGCTGGGGCTGGAAACTTATTTCACGGCAGGTGAAAAAGAAGTTCGTGCGTGGACGATTCCAGTCGGCGCTACCGCACCGCAAGCAGCGGGAGTGATTCATACAGATTTTGAAAAAGGCTTTATTCGTGCAGAAGTGATTTCGTATGAGGATTTCATTCGCTATAAAGGTGAAGCAGGGGCGAAAGAAGCAGGAAAGTGGCGGTTAGAAGGGAAAGAGTATGTGATGCAGGATGGGGATATCATGCACTTTCGGTTTAATGTGTAAGTTACTCTTACCTATTGTTATGTAACAGCAACGGCGTCTCTTCCTCTACCGGCTGTATAGCAATGACATGCTGTGGTAGTCTTGTAAACAGGGTATTCCGCTGATTAGAAACGCGATGCTTATCTCCCAGCTTGGCGATGGCTTGGATTAATTGGAAACGTTCACTTTGTTTAAAACTAATCACCTGTTGTAAAACCTCTTCGCCATGATGAGTAGCCAATTTTTCTTCCCATTTTGTTACTACCACCACACGCTTACAAAATTCATATAACTGATCATGTGTCTGAGCAAGCTCTTTTATGTGCGAAGATTCCATATAATTGAGCAAAGCAAGCTGAATAAGATCAGTTAATAAATGAAAAAAACGCTCGGCACTTGCCACTTCAAAATATACACTCACCGTTAAAAGAGCTTGAAAAACAGTAATCAACAAAAAACTAGTCGCTTCATCGTCCAAAGGTATGATCTTTTCCCAGAAGGGTAACATAAAAACACAATCATTTAATTCCTCAGAATCTTGTATAGACTCACACTGGTCAAGCCGGAAAAGTAACGTCAAGAAATCAATAGCAAGTATTGATATCACAATCACCACACTTCTTATACAACAACCGATTTTTGAATTCTCTGCCCACGAATTTCGTTTAAAAATAGATTGTGATAATTTCCCTTTCACTTCTCCTATCTTATTCCGAATTAAACTGATACGGCCAAAAGCATCATGTTCAATCGGTATATTGGCATAATAATCTGAGAGATTATGATGAAAAAAATCAACCTCAGCCCGTGACATATACCTCATATACCAGCTTGAAAATTCCTCATCTAATCGCTTGAATTCTTTACAAACGCGCGCCAGTCGGCCGAGATCTCGAAAAAATTCCGGCATTTCTTTTGAAAGCGCTTTCGCTAAAATTAATCGCTGAATATCGACCGTTAAATGACTAAAGGGAAAAGTATTTATCTCAACGCGTATTTCGTTCATCCTCTTCTTCCTTAAGAGCGTTGTCTCACCACCTCAAATAAAAATACGCCGGCCGCCACTGATACATTCAAACTCGAGACGGAGCCTCGCATCGGGATTTTCACTAATACATCACAATGTTCCCGCGTCAAACGCCTCAACCCTGCCCCTTCCGCCCCTAACACCATCGCCACGGGACCAGATAAATCTGTTTCATACACGGTTTGCGTTGCTTCCGCTGCCGCACCATAAATCCAAATACCCGCTTTCTTCAGCATGTCCAGCGTGCGGGCTAAATTGGTGACTTGCACAAAAGGCACGGTTTCTGTCGCACCACTCGCTACTTTACTCACCACCGGCGTGATACCAACGGATTTATCTTTGGGCGCAATAATCGCATGCACACCTGCCGCATCTGCAGAACGAAAACACGCCCCTAAATTATGCGGATCTTGCACGCCATCTAACACAAGAATAAAAGGCGGCGTATCCAACTGTTCCAACCATTCTTTTAAATCTTCTTCCGTATAAGCACGCGCCTTCTTGCAAAACGCTACCACTCCTTGATGCGTCGCTTCTTGCGTGATGCGCTCTAACTCCTGCTTAGAAACAAATTCAACGGCAATTCCCAATTCAAGCGCAAGCTGCACGATCGCTTCCCGTCGGTGATCACTACGGTCTTGATGCACACATAAACGAATCACTCGTTCTGGATGATGATTCAATAAGGATTCAACAGAATGTAAGCCAAAAATAAATTGTTTATGGGTTGTCATGCTCGCTTCTTCTTTTTCTTATTCTTATACATTTTCTTTTTTTTACTTACTGGCAATTTGCTTTTTTTCTTACGTGTACTGCCGCGCTGTCCTTCCTCTAGCACAAAATCAATCTTACATTGATCTAAATCAACACGGGATACTTGGATTTTTACACTATCACCCAAACGAAAACGTCGGCCGCTACGATCGCCAATTAAGGCATGTTTGATAGGATCAAATTGATAATAGTCATCCGGCAACGCGGTAATATGCACTAGTCCTTCTACATAAATTTCAGCTAGCTCAACAAAAATTCCAAAATTCGTCACGCCGGATATCACACCTGAAAATTCTTGACCCACTTTATCCATCATAAATTCACATTTCAGCCAATCGGTCACTTCACCAGTCGCATCATCTGCACGACGTTCTGTCATCGAGCAATGTTCACCTGCTTTCGCTAATGCTGGCAATGCGTCGGCAGAAAGAGGATGACGTGCTAATACTTGCTTAATCGCGCGATGAATCAATAAATCAGGATAACGGCGGATGGGTGAAGTAAAATGAGCATAGGCATCATAGGCTAAACCAAAATGACCGCGGTTGTCTGGATCATAAATGGCTT
>SCTP01000124.1 GCA_004322325.1 Gammaproteobacteria bacterium
GAACAATCAATACGTATTTCAGGTGGTAGAGAATGCGACTAAGCCTGAAGTGAAAGATGCGATTGAATTTTTATTTAATACGAAAGTGAAATCTGTTCGTATCATGAATGTCCGCTCCAAGAAGAAGTTATTTCGTGGCATTAGAGGCACGCGAAAAAGCTGGAAAAAAGCTTATGTAACGCTGCAAGCGGATCAAAAACTCGAAATGGTGGGAGGATAAAATGGGCGTCAATGTAATTAAGCTTTCACCAACCTCACCCGGACAGCGTTTTGCAGTCAAAGTGGTGAACAAAGATTTACATAAAGGGCAGCCTTATGGTCCGTTGGTAGTGAAGAAAACCAAAACGGGCGGTCGAAACAACCAAGGTCGGATTACTTGCAGACATATTGGTGGCGGCCATCGACAAAAGTATCGTTTGGTGGACTTTAAACGTGATAAAGATGGTGTAACAGCCAAAGTAGAACGTTTAGAATACGATCCAAATCGTAGCGCCAACATCGCTTTGCTTTTGTATGCGGATGGCGAAAGGCGTTATATTATCGCTCCGAAAGGATTAAGCGTAGGTGATGAAGTAGTTTCAGGCGCTAATGCTCCCATTAAGCCAGGTAACTGCTTGCCACTAGCGAATATCCCTGTCGGTTCTACGGTGCATGGGATTGAAATGCAAGTAGGCGGCGGTGCAAAGATTGCCCGTAGTGCGGGCGCTTCCGTGCAATTGATTGCCCGTGAAGGTATTTACGCTACTTTACGTTTACGCTCTGGTCAAATGCGTAAAGTACTGTCAGAATGCCGAGCTGTGATTGGTGAAGTCGGTAATTCCGAACATAACCTGCGTACCCTCGGTAAAGCCGGTGCCACCCGTCATCGCGGCGTGCGACCAACGGTAAGAGGAACGGCCATGAACCCGATCGACCATCCACACGGTGGTGGTGAAGGTCGAACCAAGGGTGGACGTCACCCTGTGAGCCCATGGGGTATGCCAACCAAAGGTTACAAGACGCGTAAAAATAAGCGCACAGCGAAGTTTATTGTGCGGGATAGTAAGGGTAAGAATTAATACATAACTTGATTTGAATATGAGGTGTCAGCGTGCCACGTTCAATTAAAAAAGGACCTTTTGTCGATAATCATTTGATGAAGAAGGTCGAAAAGGCGATTGCGACAAGTGATAAACGTCCTATCAAAACCTGGTCAAGACGGTCGATGGTCGTGCCAGAAATGATTGGATTGACTATCGCGGTGCATAACGGCAGACTCCATGTGCCTGTGTACGTCACAGACAATATGGTGGGGTATAAGCTAGGTGAGTTTGCTGCGACGCGTACGTTCCGTGGGCACTCTGGCGATAAAAAAGCGAAAGGCGAAGAAGCAGCCGCCAAATCATCTGAATAGCGACTTGATAGATAGAGGATTGAAGAATGGAAGTTGCAGCGAAACTAAAATTTGCAAGATTGTCGGCACAAAAGTGCCGTCTTGTGTGCGACCTAATTCGTGGCTTGCCCGTTGATCGTGCATTAGATGTTTTAAAATTCAGCCGTAAGCGGTCAGCGGCTGTGTTGAAAAAAGTGTTGGACTCAGCCATTGCTAATGCTGAGCATAACAATGGGGCTGATATTGACGAATTAAAAGTCGCTCAAGTTTTTGCTGATCAAGGTCCCGCGTATAAGCGGATGATGCCAAGAGCAAAAGGCAGAGGCGCTCGCATTTTAAAGCCGACTTGTCATATTACCGTTGTATTGTCGGATGAGGAGAGAAAGTAATGGGGCAGAAAGTTAATCCAATCGGTATACGTTTAGGTATTGTGAAAGACCCGGCATCTAGATGGTATGCGTCATCCAAAGATTTCTCAGACACGTTATGTGCTGATATTAAAGTCAGGGATTTCTTAAAGAAGAAATTGGCGCAAGCAGGTATTAGCCGCATCCAAATTGATAGACCAGCGCGTAATGCCAAAGTCACTATTTATACTGCACGTCCTGGCGTCATTATTGGGAAGAGTGGCAAAGAAGTGGAAAATTTACGTGATGATGTGAGCAAAATTGTGAATGTGCCCGTTCATGTCACCATTGAAGAAGTGCGTAAGCCTGAGCTGGATGCGAAGTTAGTAGCTGAATCGGTGGCTCAGCAATTAGAAAGACGTATTATGTTCCGACGCGCCATGAAGCGTGCCGTGACCACCGCACTGCGTGCAGGTGCGCAAGGCATCAAGATCAGCGTGAGCGGACGATTAGGCGGATCCGAAATTGCGCGTACCGAATGGTATCGAGAAGGGCGTGTGCCATTACAAACCTTCCGAGCTGATATCGATTACGCGTTGGCGGAAGCTTATACAACCTATGGTGTGATTGGGGTAAAAGTGTGGATCTTCAAGGGCGAAGTATTGGGTGATAAAGCAGCACCAGGCGAAGCCACTGAAAAATCTGGTTCCGGTAAGCAGGAGAAATAATCGATGTTGCAGCCAAAACGTACAAAATATCGAAAACAATTTAAAGGCCGCAACCGAGGCATTGCTATTCGTGGGTCTAAAGTAAGTTTCGGTGAGTTTGGTTTAAAAGCGTTAGAACATGGCCGATTGACCGCTCGCCAGATTGAAGCAGCTCGTCGTGCTATTTCTCGCGGTATGAAGCGTGGCGGTAAGATTTGGATTCGGGTGTTTCCTGATAAGCCTGTCTCCAAGAAGCCATTGGAAGTAAGACAGGGTTCGGGTAAAGGTAACGTCGAATTTTGGGTTGCGCTTATCCAGCCAGGTCGTATGTTATTTGAAATTGAAGGTCTTCCGGAAGATTTAGCCAAAGAAGCATTGGAATTAGCAGCAGCTAAATTGCCGGTGAAAACAGTATTTGTAGAGCGGACGGTGATGTAATGAAAGCATCTGAATTACGAAATAAAAGCGTCGATGAATTAATGAAAGAATTGCTGGCTTTATTAAAAGAGCAATTCAATTTAAGAATTCAGAAAGGCACGGGTCAGCCTCCTAAGGCATACTTGTTTAAGAAAGTGAGGTTAGCAATTGCCCGGATCAAAACCCTATTAAGAGAGAAAGGTACGCGAGTATGACGGAAGAATTGAAGGTGGAACAGACGACATCGCAGCGGACAATCATCGGTAAGGTGGTGAGCGATAAGATGAATAAAACCATTGTTGTCCAAGTAGAGCGTAAGGTGAAACATCCGTTATACGGAAAGTACGTACGTCGCTTTTCAAAAATGGTAGCTCATGATGAAGATAATACATGCCAGGTAGGCGATCTCGTATTAATTCAACAAACCCGTCCCTTGTCAAAGACCAAGCGTTGGCGACTTGTGGAAATTCTGAAAAGAGAAGCACAACAATAACTTTTCTTTTTAATTAAACATGATAATATTGGCGGGCTCAAAAGCTCGTGAATACAGTGAAGTTGGAGTAAAGCATGATTCAGATGCGAACAATGCTCGATGTGGCTGATAACAGCGGTGCCCGTCGTGTCATGTGTATAAAAGTGTTAGGTGGTACTCGGCGCCGATATGCCAACGTCGGGGATGTGATCGTGGTTTCTGTTAAAGATGCCATCCCTCGCGGTAAGGTGAAAAAAGGCGAGAAGTTTAAAGCTGTTATTGTCAGAACAAAGAAGGGTGTCCGACGCCCTGATGGTTCATTGATTCGTTTTGACGAAAATGCGGTGGTGCTGTTAAACGCCCAGCTACAGCCGGTTGGAACCCGTGTGTTCGGTCCCATCACGAGAGAGCTGCGTGGTGAAAGCTTTATGAAAATCATATCACTAGCTCCGGAGGTGCTCTAATGAATAAGATCAAGAAAGGTGATATGGTGATTGTCATTTCCGGGAAGGACAAGAACAAGACAGGTACCGTTCTTTCTGTTGTCGGTGACAAAGTAGAAGTGGAAGGTGTTCAGGTGAAGAAGCATGTGAAAGCGAATCCCAATGCGAATCAGCCTGGTGGTATTCTTACCAAAAATAGACCAATCCATCGTTCCAACGTCATGCTTTACGATGGAAAGAAAGGAAGTCGAGTGGGTATACGCGCGTTAAAAGATGGTCAGCGTGTACGTTATTATAAGTCCAACGATCAACTCGTTGATATTAAAGAGTAAAGGTGCTATATGCAGCCAAGGTTACTTGAAGATTATCTGAAAAGAATTGTACCTCAACTGAAAGAAAAGTTTGAGTATACCTCCGTTATGCAGGTGCCACGCATCGAAAAAATCACCATTAACATGGGTGTCGGTGAGGCCGCGTTAGATAAAAAAGTGCTAACGAATGCAATTGGAGACATGGAAAAAATTACCGGTCAGAAGGCGGTCGCAACGATTGCACGTAAATCGAATGCCGGCTTTAAGATCCGTGAAGGTTGGCCGATTGGCTGCAAGGTGACCTTGCGTCGTGCCAAGATGTATGAATTTTTGGATAGATTGATCACGATTGCGCTTCCTCGCGTTCGTGATTTCCGCGGCATAAGTGCCAGATCATTTGATGGTCGCGGCAATTATAGCTTAGGGATGAAAGAACAAATCGTATTCCCAGAAATAGAATATGACAAGGTAGACGCGTTGAGAGGGATGGACATTACCATCACTACCTCAGCACGAAGCAACAAAGAGGCGTTTGCTCTATTGCAAGCATTTAATTTTCCTTTTCGTGAGAAAGAAGTGAGTTAAGGATATGGCAAAAAAATCAGTCAAAAATCGTAATGCGAAGCGTCAAAAAATAGCCAATCGTCTCCGAGCTAAGCGTGATGCGCTAAGGGAAGCTGTTAGCAATATTCATTTGAGTGACAAAGAGCGTTGGGAAGCGATGCGGCAGTTGCAAGATCTTCCCCGTGATTCCAGTCCCTCACGTCAACGTCACCGTTGCAAATTATGCGGAAGACCGCGTGGCAATAACAGATTAACCGGCTTGTGCAGGTTACACATGAGAATCTTTACCATTAACGGTATGGTTCCTGGTATGCACAAGGCAAGTTGGTAACGGAGGAGTATCGTCAGATGTCAATGCAATACCCAGTAGCGGATATGTTAACCAGTATCAGAAATGCCCAAATGATGGGTATTAAGACAGTCCGTCTGCCCTATTCTGGCTTTAAAGACAAGATTCTGAATGTACTCAAAGAAGAAGGGTATATTGAAGATTTTGAAGTAATTACAGTTGAAAACAAAAAAGATATCCAGGTGACTTTAAAGTATTATCAAGGCCGTCCTGTGATTGAAAAAATTAAGTGTGTTAGCCGGCCCGCTTTACGCGTCTATAAAGGCTATGATGAATTAGCTCCTGTGCGCGGCGGTTTAGGTATTACGATTGTTTCTACTCCCAACGGAGTGATGACAGATAAAGCAGCGCGCGCTCAACACGTGGGTGGCGAAGTGTTGTGTACGGTTGAGTAGGAGTTGAGTATGGCAATATCAATAACATCATCAAGAATTGGAAGAAAACCGGTTGCGGTTCCTGCTGGGGTAGAGTTAAAGCTTCAAGATCAAACGCTCTCTATCAAAGGACCAAAAGGCCAGACTTCAGTAGATCTTCATCCTTTTGTCCAAGTGGCTATTGAAAAGAATGAAGTAAAAGTTCAAATCAACCCAGAAGCGCAAGGGGTGACAAGAGCACGTTTCAAACTTTACCGCTCTATCGTCGGTACTGTACGTGCCAATATTTACAATGTCATTCATGGCGTGAGCCAAGGGTTTGAACGTAAGTTAACGTTGGTAGGTGTAGGTTATCGTGCGCAAGCTAAAGGTAAGGTGCTTTCATTAAGCTTAGGGTATTCTCATCCGACAGATTTTGAAGTACCAGCGGGTATCACCATCGAAACACCTTCACAGACAGAAATTATTATTAAAGGTACTTGTAAGCGATTGGTAGGCTTAGTTGCTTCTAAGATTCGTAAGATTCGACCTCCTGAACCTTATAAAGGTAAAGGTGTTCGTTACGCGAACGAAGTGATTGAGATTAAAGAAACCAAGAAGAAGTAAGGTGAGAAAGCAATGAACAAGCAAGAATCCAGATTACGTAGAGCAAAGCGTACACGTATGAAAATACGTCAGTTAGAGGCGATGCGTTTGTGTGTCTATAAAACGCCACGTCATATGTATGCACAAGTGACGACAGCGGATGGTTCCAAGACGTTAGCCTGTGCTTCTACGTTAGATAAAGAATTAAGAACGAAATTAAAAGTGACCGGTAATGTGGAAGCCGCTAAAGAAGTAGGTAAGCTACTTGCTCAGCGTGCGCGCGAAGCAGGTATCGAAACCGTGGCGTTTGACCGATCGGGGTTTGCTTATCATGGTCGTATTAAAGCGCTAGGGGATGCAGCAAGAGAAGGCGGATTGAAATTTTAAAGCAATTACGAAAGGTTAAATAAATATGGCAAGTGTTGAGCAAAATACGAAGACCGATGGTTACAAAGATTACCTAGAAAAGCTCGTCTATGTTGCGCGTAATGCCAAGGTAGTCAAAGGCGGTAAGATTTTCAGCTTTGCTGCTGTCACCGTGGTAGGCGATGGCAATGGTCGTATTGGTATTGGCAGAGGAAAAGCGCGTGAAGTTCCTGTTGCTATCCAAAAGTCTTTGGAAAATGCGCGTAAGAATATGCGTCATGTGGTATTAAAGGGTGGTACGTTGCATCACGAAGTGAAAGGTAAGCACGGTGCAACCCGCGTGTTTATGAAACCTGCCTCCGATGGTACCGGTATTATCGCTGGTGGTGCTATGCGCGCTGTCTTTGAAGTGTTGGGTGTTAAGAATGTACTTGCCAAGATTGGTGGATCCACCAATCCTGTTAACGTCGTCAGAGCTACCTTAGACGCTTTATCCAGCATCACGCCGCCAGAATATGTTGCGGCGAAGCGTGGCAAGGCAATTGAAGAATTAGTTGGTCAAGAACATCAGTCATAAATAGTAGGCAGATTATTATGCAACTTAATACATTACAACCCGCTCCAGGCTCAAAGAAACAGTCTAAGCGATTAGGCCGCGGAATTGGCTCCGGTAAAGGTAAAACGTGCGGACGTGGTCATAAAGGTCAGAAAGCACGTGCTGGCGGCTACCACAAAGTTGGTTTTGAAGGCGGTCAAATGCCATTGCAAAGACGTATTCCTAAATCAGGTTTTCGTTCTCGCCAGGCTTTATTGCGTGAAGAAATTTATCTTTCTGATTTAAATCAGCTGGAAGCAGAAGTAGTCGATATGGCTGTGCTGCTGGAATCTGGTCTGATTCGGTTTAATACGAAAGACGTCAAAATCATTGCCTCGGGCGAATTAACTCGTGCAATTACCGTTCGTGGAATCCCTGTGACTGCCGGTGCTCGTCAAGCGATTGAGTCGGCAAAAGGAAAAGTTGAGGCATAAAATAATGGCTGCAGGAAGGCTGGGTGCGAATCTTAAATCGACAGGATTTACAGACTTAAAATATCGGTTATTGTTTGTATTACTAGCCATTCTTATTTTTCGAATTGGCTCGTATATTCCGGTTCCCGGCCTTAACCCTGTCCGATTACAAGAACTTTTTAACGGCCAACAAAATAACATTGTTGGATTGTTTAATATGTTTTCCGGCGGTGCTTTAATACGGTTTAGTATTTTTGCATTAGGCATTATGCCGTATATTTCTGCCTCGATTATTATCCAGTTATTATCCGTCTTGTCTCCCTCGCTCGCTGAGCTACGGAAAGAAGGTGAATCCGGGCAGAGAAAGATTAACAAATATACCCGTTATGGAACCGTGGTTTTATCCGCTTTCCAGGCGATTGGCGTCTCTAAGATGCTCGTCGCGAATAACGTCGCTCTTGTACCCGGGTTTTCATTTTACTTTACGACGACGTTAACATTAGTCACCGGCACCTTATTTTTAATGTGGCTGGGGGAGCAGGTCACGGAGAGAGGCATTGGTAATGGTATCTCTCTGATCATCTTCGCCGGCATCGTAGCGGGGTTACCACCCGCCTTAGGCCGGATTTTTGAGCAGGTGAGAGAAGGCCAGCTGCAAGTGATTGTTTTATTGCTGATTGCTGTCGTCGTGATGGCGGTGATTGCTTTTGTGATCTTTATGGAGCGTGCGCAGCGCCGCATTACCATCAATTATGCGCGCCGTATGCAAGGGGGGAAGATTTATTCCGCCCAAAGTACGCATTTGCCATTAAAAATTAATATGGCAGGGGTCATTCCCCCCATTTTTGCATCGAGTTTAATTCTTTTTCCTGCTACAATTGCGCAGTGGTTTGGGAATGCAAAAGGGATGGAGTGGCTCAGTACGCTGAGCGTTGCCCTACAACAAGGCCAACCATTGCATATGTTGTTGTTTAGTGTGGGTATTATCTTTTTCTGCTTTTTTTATACAGCACTGGTATTTAACCCAAAAGAAACAGCAGAGAATTTAAAGAAGTCAGGTGCGTTTATCCCGGGTATCCGGCCAGGTGAACAAACGGCTCGCTATATCGATGGTGTGATGACTCGTCTTACCCTCGTTGGCGCCATCTATGTCACCCTGGTTTGCTTACTCCCTGAGTTCTTGATTTTAGCTTGGAATGTGCCATTTTATTTTGGCGGTACCTCCTTGTTAATTATTGTCGTAGTGGTAATGGACTTTATGGCCCAAGTCCAGGCTCATGTGATGTCGTATCAATATGAGTCATTGCTTAAAAAGGCGAATTTGCGGGGTGGCATTGGTACACTTCGTTAGTCATTAGGTTGTTTTGAAACGATTGGAGCGAGTTATGAAGGTAAGAGCATCGGTAAAAAAAATATGTCGTCACTGCAAGACTGTCCGCCGAAAAGGGATAGTCTGGGTTATTTGCTCAGAAGCACGTCATAAACAAAGACAAGGTTGATTTTTTTATAGTTGAATATTACACTCATTCGCTTTTTGAATGTTAGTTCTTGAATTGTTAGGAGTGATGGAATGGCGGCCCGTATAGCAGGCGTAATAATACCCGTACAGAAGCACATCGTCATAGGGCTTACAGCGATTTATGGCGTTGGAAGAAGTCGTGCGCAAACCATATGCGAAACGGCAAAAGTAACTCCGTCTAAGAAAGTAAAAGACTTGACGGAAGCTGAGTTAGAAAATTTACGTAGCGAAGTGAATAAGTTTCGCGTGGAAGGTGATTTGCGACGTGAAGTGGCAATGAATATCAAGCGTTTAGTGGAGCTTGGTACCTATCGTGGCGGACGGCATAAGCGTGGATTGCCTGTTCACGGCCAACGAACCCGCACCAATGCGAGAACACGTAAAGGTAAGAGAAAAGGTAGTAATAAATTAAAAGAGGTTAAAGCATAACCATGGCTAAAGCACCAGTAACATCAGAAACTGTGTCTAATAAAGCAATCCCTGCCGGCGCGTTAGAAAAAGCGGAAGAAGGTGGCAAAGGTGATGCAGGTACAGGTTCGGGAACAGGAAAAGCAGGCGGCAAAGGCGGTTCAGCAGGTAAAGCATCCTCTGCTACAACGAAATCGCGCAAGAAAGTAAAACGTCAAATCAGTGACGGTATTGCCCATGTTTATTCATCTTTTAACAATACGATTGTCACCATCACTGATGTTCAAGGCAATACGATTGCTTGGGAATCTTGTGCAAAATGTGGTTATCGCGGCTCACGTAAGTCTACCCCTTACGCAGCAGGTGAAGCAGCTCAAAAAGCAGCTCAGATGGTGGTTGAAACCTACGGCATGCGAAGTGTAGATGTGCGTGTGAAAGGACCAGGTCCAGGCAGGGAATCAGCGATACGCTCATTGAATGCAGCGGGGTTGAAGATTAAATCGATTACTGATGTCACTGGTATTCCTTTCAATGGTTGCCGTGCTCCAAAGAAACGACGTGTGTAACAGGAGATAACGAATGGCAAGGTATTTAGGTCCACGATGCAAATTGTCTCGCCGTGATAAAGGCGTTGATTTATTAAGCGGCATCCGATCATTAGATTCAAAGTGTAATTTAGAAACGGCTCCTGGCCAGCATGGCGCACGCCGTGGCCGCGAAACAGAACACGGTGTTCAGTTACGCGAAAAGCAGAAAGTTAAACGTATTTATGGTATTTTAGAGCGTCAGTTTGAGAACTACTTTAAGAAAGCAACACGTCTTAAAGGTTCAACCGGCGAGAATCTATTAAAGTTATTGGAACGTAGGCTAGACAACGTTGTTTATCGTATGGGCTTTGGTTCTACCCGTGCGGAAGCAAGACAGCTGGTGACTCACGGTGCGGTGTTAGTAAATGGAAAAGCAGTCAATATTCCATCCTACTTAGTATCGCCAGGCGATATTATTACTATCCGTGAAAAAGCGCGAACACAGCTTCGTATTCAATCCGCGTTAACCTTAGCGCAAGGCAAGCCGAACAGCGAATGGTTGGAAGTGGATGCGGCTAATTTCTCTGGTACTTTTAAATTGGTGCCCGATAGAGATCAATTACCGCCGGATATTAACGAACAATTGATTGTTGAGCTTTACTCTAAATAAGTCATTTTCTGGGATAGAGAGGTTGTTACATGCAAAATAATCCGTTTGATTTTTTAACACCTCGTGAAATTGCTGTCGAGACGATTTCGCCATTTCATGCGAAAATTACTCTCGAGCCGCTTGAGCGCGGTTTTGGACATACACTAGGGAATACACTGCGTAGAATTTTATTATCTTCTATGCCAGGTGCAGCGATCGTCGAAGTAAAAATTGATGGCGTGCTGCATGAATATGGTGCTATCCCGGGCGTCCAAGAAGATGTGGTGGAAATTCTTTTAAACTTAAAAGGTATTTCGCTGAAACTGCATGGTCGTCAAGAAGTGACGTTAAAGCTTAGCAAGAAAGGTCCAGGGCCGGTGATTGCAGGCGATATTGAGCCAGAACATGATGTGGAAATTGTGAATCCTAATCATGTGATTGCGCATCTTAACGAAAGTGGTGCGCTGGAAATGACATTAAAAGTCATGGTAGGTCGAGGTTACCAGCCTGCTGTGGTTCGTACTCGTAAAGCGGAAGGTAAAACGGCGATTGGTGTATTACACTTAGATGCCAGTTTTAGCCCGATTCGCCGCGTTGCTTATACAGTGGAAAATGCACGTGTTGAACAGCGTACCGATTTGGATAAGTTAATTATTGATCTTGAAACGAATGGTACATTAGATCCTGAAGAAGCTATCCGACGTTCTGCAACTATTCTGCAACAACAGTTAGTGGCATTCGTTGATCTTCAGTCAGCACCACAGATACAAGAAAGTCTGTCGCGTGAAGATTCGGTTAATCCCATTTTCTATCGCCCCGTCGATGATTTGGAATTAACAGTGCGTTCCGCCAATTGTTTGAAAGCGGAAAATATTTTCTTTATTGGTGATTTAGTTCAGCGTGCTGAAGCAGATCTGTTAAAAACGCCGAACTTAGGCAAGAAATCATTAACTGAAATCAAGAGTGTGTTATCTGCCCATGGTTTAGCCTTAGGTACCAAGATTGAAGGCTGGCGTGCACCGATATCGCACGAGAAAGATGAAAGTAAAAAGTAATCGCTAAACACAACACAAAAGGGTTTGAGTTATGCGTCATGGTAATAGTGGTAAAAATTTAAGTCGTACATCGAGCCATCGTAAAGCGATGTTTAAGAATATGATGGTATCGTTGCTGCGCCATGAATTAATCAAGACGACGTTGCCAAAAGCAAAAGAGTTGAGACGATTCATTGAGCCGATGATCACAATGGCTAAAGAAGACAGCTTACATCGTCGTCGTTTAGCTTTTACACGGTTACGTGACCGGGAAATCGTTTTGAAATTATTTAACGAAATTGGTCCTTTTTATAAAGACCGTCCGGGTGGTTATTTGCGCATTTTAAAATGTGATTTCCGCAAAGGCGATAATGCTCCCATGGCGATTGTTGAGCTAGTGGGCCGTCGCGATGAAGAAGCGGTTGCTTAATTATTTGGAGTGATGATCTCATGTACGCAGTTATTTTAAGTGGCGGTAAACAATATCGAGTTCAGGAAGGAGACGTTTTAAAGTTAGAAACGCTTTCTGGTGAAGTGGGTGATACCGTCAATTTTGATAAAATTTTACTGATTGGTGAAGGCGAAGCCATTAAAACAGGCCGTCCTTACTTAGAAAGTGGTTCCGTTTCCGCGACGGTGGTCTCACATGGTCGGCATGACAAAGTTCATATTTTGAAGTTTCGCCGTCGTAAGCATCACATGAAGCGTCAAGGTCACCGACAAAATTATACTGAAGTTAAAATTACCCAGATTCAAGCTGGGTAAGTGTTAGAGAGGATTTTGCAATGGCACATAAAAAAGCGGGCGGTAGTACACGAAATGGTCGCACGTCCCGACCCAAGTACCTTGGTGTTAAGCGTTATGGTGGGCAGGTAGTGAACGCTGGTGAAATTATTATTAGACAGCGTGGCACTCAGTATCATCCGGGTATGCATGTGGGTGTAGGTAAAGATTACACCTTGTATGCGTTAAAAGCAGGTCGTGTGGTGTTTGCTGTGAAAGGGCCATTACGTAAGCGTTGTGTCAGCATTGAGCCAGTAGAACAAGCTGGTGAAGCGGCTGCTTAAGCAAGAATAGGTTGATCAAAAATAAAATCAGTTCCAAAAAAGCCTCGCTAAGCTGCGAGGTTTTTTTTTAGAGTGGTGATTCCATGAAATTCGTCGATGAAGCGGTGATATACGTCGAAGCTGGTAAGGGCGGCAATGGCGCCTGTAGCTTTCTGCGCTTAAAATTTATGCCTTTTGGTGGCCCAGATGGTGGTGATGGTGGTGATGGTGGCAGTGTTTATCTCAAAGCAGATGAAAGCATCAACACCTTAGTTGATTTTCGTTATGTACGCACCTACAGGGCAGAAAACGGTGAAAAGGGTGGCGGCCGGAATTGCACGGGCAGGGGGGGTGAAAACCTCATTTTACGTGTCCCCGTTGGCACCATTATTTATGATGCAGATACCGATGAATTAATAGCCGACCTAGCCGAACCTGAGCAAATGGCCTGTGTTGCACAAGGGGGGCGGCATGGTATAGGCAATACCCGCTTTAAGAGCAGCGTCAATCGCTCCCCGCGCCGTACCATACCCGGTCAAGAAGGCGAGAAACGCAACCTCCGCTTAGAACTCAAGGTATTAGCAGACGTTGGCTTAGTCGGCCTGCCCAATGCCGGCAAATCGACGCTGATCAGTGCCATGTCGGCGGCACGTCCTAAAATTGCTGATTACCCTTTTACCACCCTCTATCCTAATCTAGGCGTGGTTCGAGTCTCCCGCTTCCGCAGCTTTGTAATAGCTGATTTACCCGGCTTAATTGCCGGTGCAGCTGAAGGTGCGGGACTAGGTATTCGTTTCCTCAAGCATGTCGCCAGAACCCGTCTTTTATTCCATGTCGTCGATGTTGCACCCGCTGATGGAAGTGATCCCGTTGAGCAAGTGAAGGCGATTACCCAGGAATTAGCCAACTATAGTGATGATTTACTTAGCAAAGAGCGCTGGTTGGTCCTCAATAAAGTCGATTTACTCCCGCCTGAAACCCAAGCCCAGCATTGTGAGGAGATCGTGAGGCGGCTCCATTGGAAGGGACGGGTGTTTATCATTTCAGGGTTAGCGAAGCAAGGGTTAGAGGATCTTGCCCAGCAGGCTATGCGCCATTTAGAGGTGAAAGAGGAAGATGGTTGATCACTTAATAAATCTTTAACTATTTATTGTTAAAATTTTGACCAAAATTAACGATATTGGTCTTAATTTGGAGATAGATATGTTAGACACCATTCTTCCTATTTTACAATATGCCGTAAAGCGCGCCCGTGATCTTATTCAGTATAGCGCCAACCTTCCTGATCCGTTCTCTACAACGGCTAACCGATCGATCGCTTTAAACCTTGTGAGAACAACAGCAGGTGATCAGCCGGAACTTTCTCAACAAGAAGCGTATGCGCAATGGCAGAAACGGAAAGAATTTATAAGAGAGATTAAATCCTTGAATTTAGATCTTTCTGCTAATCAAGAGGATCAAGCAGTTTTAAAGAAAAAAATTACACTCAAGTCGTTAAATAATAAAAAGGCAACGCTTAAAGAACTTGCATCGTTCATGTTTTTACTTCCCAAGGATGTCACTAAGAGCAGAAGTTATTACCGTTATCTTGAAACTCAGGCATTGAGAGCAGTGAGATATAACATAGGTAATTGTGATGAATTAAGTGCTTGTGTATTTTTCTTGCTAGTAGAAGGTTTTCCCGAGTTTCCTGCCTTAAAGAAAAAAATACCCGTAGAGCGGGTGGGAACGAAAGAAAAACAGGGGTTTATGAATCACGCCACGGTGATTGTTAACAGAGACCCTAATACAGTATTAGAGGATATCCATTCATGGAACGATGATGCCGTGATTTGTGATGGGTGGACGGGAGAAGTTATCACAAAAAAACAATTGTTATCAGCAGATAATGGCAAATATGCTGTTGAACTACTTGTAAACCTGAGTGAAAGAGAATTTACTCCACTTATCCCTAATGAGGAGCCTCGCTATCGCTATTTTATGGGCGAAAATAATAACTCTTATATCCATACCCCAGAATGGGAAAGTAAAAATGACGGCAGCAAATTTTGGAAACCTTATCGATTAGTTGACTTAAAAAAGAGACCAGCCCAGATAGACCAGCAACCAGCACCCTGTCCATGGAAAGGACTACAGGAGATCAATGCGTTAATGGTATGGGACGCAATACGAGAGATTCGGCATTTAATGTCGCCCGAGACACAATTACAAGCTCAATCAGCACTCTTATTCTGGCAAAACCCAAAGAAAAGAAGCACTGATAGTCTTACAACAAAACAAAAGCGCTTCCGTCCAACCTATTAAGTGCTGGACGGTTCGGCGTGTTTTTAAACTTGTGCTCCCGCACCGGCGCTTAATTTTTTGATATGCGCCACTAACTTGCTCTTATGCCGAGCAGCTTTATTCTTGTGAATGATCCCCTTACTTGCCATACGATCAATGACCGGCGTGGCTTCTTGAAGGGCAGCTGTGGCAGCTGATTGGTCTTTGGTGGCGATCGCAGCCACGACTTTTTTGATGTAAGTACGCAGCATGGAACGCATGCTAGCATTATGCCGGCGATGTTTTTCAGCCTGGCGAACGCGCTTCTTCGCTTGCTTTGTATTAGCCAAGGTAATTCTCCAAAATCTTAAAATTAATCAGGTTATAAAGAGTGCGTCATCATGCCTGTTTTTATGGATATTGTCAATTTTCACGCACACGGTATACTGGCTCCTCTAGCTTGGAAGGGCTGAGGACGATCCATGAGTAAGGCGCTGTTTAAATCCACCTCCGTGATCATCGTAATGACCATGATTTCCCGTGTCTTTGGCTTTGCTCGTGACATGGTCACCGCTCATTTATTCGGGGCAGCAGCGGCTTTTGATGCCTTTTCCGTCGCCTTCCGCATTCCCAACTTTATGCGCCGTTTATTTGCCGAAGGGTCGTTCGCCCAGGCATTTGTCCCGGTTTTATCCGAGTATCAAAAGAAAAAGTCACATGAAGAGGTAAAACGCTTCATCGACGCCATTGCTGGCACCCTGGGCCTCACCTTGCTCATTGTCACCGTTATCGGCATTATTTGCGCCCCCTGGATCGTGCGCCTCTTTGCCCCGGGGTTTGAAGCCGATGGCAACCGGTTTCAGCTGGCCGTGACCATGCTGCGCATCAACTTTCCCTACTTAATGCTGATCTCCCTGACCGCCTTCTCCGGCGCCATCCTGAACACTTACAGCCGCTTTTGGGTGGCGGCATTCACACCCGTTTTCTTAAACATTTGCATGATTGCCGCCGCCATCTGGCTCTCCCCCCAGTTCGCGACCCCCATTATTGGCCTAGCCTGGGGCGTCTTTATCGCGGGTATCGTGCAGTTGTTATTTCAGACCCCTTTTCTTAAATACGTCGCTTTATTCCCCCGCCCACGAGTAGATTTTCATGACCCGGGCGTCTTACGTGTCCTCAAATTAATGGTTCCCGCCTTATTTGGCGTGTCCGTCGGGCAAGTGAATTTGATGGTCGACAGCATCTTTGCCTCTTTACTCGTCGTGGGTAGCGTTTCTTGGCTTTATTATTCTGACCGTTTGATGGAGTTCCCTCTCGGCGTCTTCGGAGTAGCTATTTCCACTGTCATCCTACCGCATTTATCCCGCCATCATGCCACGCAATCCGAGGAATCTTTCTCCTTGACCCTAGACTGGGCC